>JBIPND010000162.1:0-6640 GCA_044374015.1 Luteolibacter sp.
CGCTTCGAGCTTCTACAAAAACTCGCAGCGGATGATGAGCGCCACCTCGTGCTGCTCACCGCCACCCCGCACTCCGGGGACAACGATGCCTTCTACAACCTGCTCTCCCTCCTGCGGCCCGAGTTCTCCCGCCTCCGCGATGACAAGACGGGAGCACACAAAGACGGCCTCCGCGACGAACTCGCCCGTCACTTCGTCCAACGCCGCCGCAAGGACATCGAGGAATGGCAGGACACCAGCATCTTCGCCCGCCGTTTCACCACGGAAATCACCTATGCCCTCACCGGCGCATGGGGCGATTTCTTCGACAACGTGCGCGACTACTGCGTCGGCCTCGCCACCCGTGCAGAGGAGTCTCAAGGACAGCACGCCCGGATGATCTGGTATGCCACGCTCGCCCTGTTGCGCTGCGTTTCCTCCTCCCCGGCCGCCGCCGCAAAGGCCCTCGGAACCCGCCTCTCCGGCACCCTCGCAGCCGGTTCGGATGCGGATCTCGAAATCGCAGATGACGAAGAACGCATCTATGATGGAACTGGGGATGAACTCAACCAAAGCGACATCGAGCCGGCCGCAGCGATGGATGAGGAAGCCGCCCGCCTTACCGAACTCATCGCCACCGCGGAAAAACTCTCCGGCACCAAGGGCGACCCGAAACTCGCGGCTCTGGTTACCCACTTGCGCCAACTCCTCAAGGACGGCTTCCGTCCGGTTGTCTTCTGCCGCTACATCGCCACCGCCCGCTACGTCGCCGAGCATCTCGCCAAGGAGTTCAAGAGCGCCACCGTCGATGCCGTTACCGGCGAATACTCTTCCGACGAACGCCTCGAACGTGTCGAAGCTCTCGGCGAGGCCGATCAACCGATCCTCGTCGCCACCGACTGCCTATCGGAAGGCGTCAACCTCCAGCACCTCTTCACCGCCGTCGTCCACTACGACCTGGCATGGAATCCCTCCCGCCACGAACAACGCGAAGGCCGCGTGGACCGCTTCGGCCAGCAGGCCCCCGAAGTCCGCGCCACCATGCTTTACGGCCAGGACAACCCCGTCGATGGCTTCATCCTCAATGTCATCCTCCGCAAGGCCGAGGCCATCCGCAAGGAGCTCGGAGTCCTCGTCCCGCTGCCCGCCGACGAGCAACGCATCAATCAGGCCCTCATCAAGGCAGCCCTGATGAAGGAGAACCGCAAGAAAAACTATCAGACCCAATTCGACTTCAGCTCACTCAGCCCGGATCTCGCCACGCTCGACACCCACTGGAAGGATGCCATGGAAAACGCCAAGGCCAACCGAACCGTGTTCGCCCAGCGCCGCCTCCGCCCCGATGAAGTCCTGCCCGAGTGGGAAAAACAACGCGCCCTGCTCGGTGGTTCCGATGAAATTCTGAGATTCGTCCGCAACACCTGTTCCCGCCTGAATTCCCCACTGGAGCCCTACAAAAAAGTCGCCTGGAAGCTGCTTCCCCAACACCTGCCCCAAGCCCTACAAGAGCGCTTGGCCTTGGAGGATATCACCAAGCCACTCGCCATCTATTTCGATCCCAAGTCCAGCATCCCCGGTGCCCGTCACGTCCAGAGGACCCACCCGATTGTTTCGCTCTTGGCCGATACCCTGTTGGAAGACTCGCTCTCCGGTGCGGAGCACCCGCTCGCCGCCCGCTGCGCCGCCACCGTCACCAATGCGGTGAGCGTCGTCACCAGCATCTTCGTCCTGCGCCTACGCCATCAACTCACCAGTCGCCGCCGTGATGTCACCCGCACCCTCATGGCCGAGGAATGCGTCACCCTCGCCGTCGCCGGCCGCTCAAATCCGCAATGGCTCACCGAGACTGATCTCGCTCCACTGCTCGCCGCCGAACCCGCCGCCAACCTCACCGAAGCCGCCGCCACCGACCACATCCAGACCACCCTCGATTTCCTCAAGTCCCAGACGCCCTATCTCGAAAACCTTGCCACCGAACGCGCCAACGCACTTCTGGCAGACCACCGCCGCGTCCGCGAAGCCGCCCGCGACATCGGCAGCTACGATGTCACCCCCTGCCTGCCCGTCGATGTCCTCGGCGTGTATGTACTTCTACCCGCCAGCCTTTGATTCCCGCAATTTGAAATGAAAGAAGGTATCCTCCTCGATAAAAAATCTATCCGCATCTTCGGCACCGATCCGAAGAAGTGGGGCTGGAGGGATATTGCCTCCGATTGCGCGGGATTCGCCAACGCCCGCGGTGGGCACATCCTCTTCGGCATCGAAGACGATGCGGCCGAGCCTCCAACGGATCAGCGCATCGAGCCTCACCTGCCAGACCGGCTCGTGAAGGGCATCAGCCAGCATACCACGAATGTTCATGTCAGAGCGGAAATTGTCACCCACTCCAATGGCGGCCAATTCATCGATCTGGAAATCGTCCCCAGCCTCAAGAGCATCGCCTCCACATCCGATGCCCGCTATTACCTTCGAATCGCCGATGAAACCCGCAAGCTTCTCCCTGAGGACCTTGTGCGCTTGGTTTCCGACAAGGACGCCTATCAATGGGAGACACAGGTCACCCGCAAGGTTCCGGCAGGCCGCGTCGATCCAGCTAAAGTCTCGCGTTTCTTGTCTGCCATCCGCACCTCGGATCGAGTCAAACCGTCGGTCAAGGAGCGCTCCGATGATGAGATCCTGGAGCACTACTTCTTCGTCCAAGATGGCTGGCTAAGCAATCTCGGCGTCCTGTGGATCGGAACGCGTGCAGACCGCGCCCAGCTCCTCCACGCACCCACCATCCAGTTTCTCAAATACGACAGCCATGGTGACCGCGTGTCCAAGTTACTCTGGGACGATTTCTCGTTGAATCCTGCGGAATTGATCGAAGCCGTATGGTCCGACATTCCGGATTGGAAGGAATCCACCGAACTGCCCGACAGCCTGTTCCGGAAATCCGTTCCTCATTACGACCAAGTGGTCATCCGCGAGCTTATCGCGAACGCCCTCGTCCATCGCCCCTACACGACGCGCGGCGACATTTTCATCAATCTCCACCCGGACTATCTGGAAATCCATAATCCCGGCCTGCTGCCGCTTGGAGTCACGCCCTCGAATATCCTTCAGAAAACGGTGCGACGGAACAATCTCCTCGCCCAAGTCTTCCACGACCTGAAACTCATGGAACGCGAGGGCACTGGATACGACCGGATCTACGAAACCCAGCTCAACCAAGCCAAGGCCATACCCGTGGTCAGGGAAGAGGATGACCGGGTCATCGTCCACGTCGAGCGCCGCATCTTGCGCCCCGAACTGGTCAATTTCCTCGCCTCCATCGATGATCAATTCGCGCTCAACCAAAGAGAACGCATCGCGCTTGGCTTGATCAGCCGCCACGGCAGCCTCACCGCCATCGAGTTCGCCAGGCTTCTCCAAATTGAAGGCGATGACCGTGCGCGTGCTTGGCTCGGCAGCTTGCTTTCCAAGGGCATCATCAAGTCCCGAGGCCAAACCCGAGCCGCTGAGTATTTCGTCGATCCCGATGTCCTCCGCTCGGCCCGCTTTAAGGGCCGCACCACCCTGAAGCCCATCCACGATCACCGGCTGGAGGAACTGATCCGTAGAGATCTGGAGCTGTTCCCGAACAGTTCACTACCGGAAATCCGTTCACGGATCGGTAACGAGATACCCGATTACAAAGTCAGGCGTTGCATCGAAGCCCTCCGCGAGCGGGGTGAAATCGTCATGGAGGGGGCTCGTCGCTGGGCACGCTATTCTAAAGCACAGCCGCTGCCAAATAACCCGCCCGACGGCACGCCGTAAATCATTGAAAGCCTGCCAATAAAAATCAACCTACTGTAAATCAAAGGATTCCATAAATGACAACCCCTGCCAAATAACCCTTAAAAACAGCGCTTCTAAAAATCAGTCTCTCTCATCTCAGCAAACCCAACCGACGCCACCATGAAAACCACCCTCACAAGCACCGCCTTATCACCGTACATTGGGCCAAACTCCTTTCCGAAATGAGCGAAGAACCCCTCAATCTCGATCTGAACAGCATTCCGCCGGATCGCTTGGCCCATGCGGTATCGGTAGTGGCCAAGCAAAAATACACCTGCAAGGACTGCGGAGTTCTCTTCGCGCTATCAGAGGGCGAGATTCTCTACTTTCTGGAGCAGAAACTCCATCTTCCCAGACGATGCACCGGATGTCGGAAAGACCCGGCCGCTATCGAATCCACGCCCGAATCCCTGAAGGGCAAATTCTTTGCTGAGGCCGACCCCACGCGAATTCCAATGGTCCCGTGGAGCAACGTTTGAATCACGGACTTCTTCACCACTGCTCACTGATCACTCGGCACTTCTAACTCTTCCCCATGTCCCGCCGCCGCAAATCCACCGACACCACCCCGTTCGACACCCTCCGGCTCGAAGGCTCGCTCTTCGTGCCCGAGCTGCTGGAACGTGCGGCCAGCGGCGAGGCCACCTTCCAGAAGGAAACCGACTACGCCATCCCCAAGGGCCTCAAGCTCCACGACGAATACGGCCGCGCCTTCCGCATCGCCACCGCCACCTGGCAATCCTTCGCCCCGCAGACCGCCCGCGCCGACCTCGATGCCGCCGCCGTCACCCGCGCCTTCGCCGTGGATTTCCTCCGCCAGTGCCTCGGCTACACCGACCTCACCCTCTGTCCTGCTCCGCTCGACGCGAATGGCGAACCGCGAGTGGCGAATGGAGAAGACCAAGCGAAGCCCGGATGCTCTTCCACTTCATCCTTCAACCCTCATACTCCATCCTTCCGCCACTTCCCCGTCACCGCCATGGCCCTCGGCGGACGCCTCCCCGTCATCATCGCCCCGCATCACCTCGGCCTCGACGACCCGGATCCCCGCTTCGCCATCATCGGCTCCGGCTCCCGGAAAAAATCCGCCCACCAGCTCGCCCAGGAGTTCCTCAACGCCTCGCCCGATTCCCTCTGGGCCATCGTCACCAACGGCAGAACCCTCCGCCTCCTCCGCGATGCCGACACCCTCACGCGGCCGAACTTCCTCGAATTCGACCTCGAAACCATCCTCCGCGACGACCAACACCGCTACGCCGACTTCTCCGCCCTCTGGCGCATCCTCCACGCCTCCCGTGCCCCCTCTTTTCACTGCTCACTGATCACTGATCACTCGGCACTTCCCGAATCCATCTGGGAAAAATGGAAATCCGAAGGCCACGCCCAAGGCCTCCGCGTCCGCGATGGTCTCCGCGACGGTGTCACCGAAGCCATTCTCATCCTCGGCCGCGGCTTCCTCGCCCACCCGGACAACACCGTCCTCCGCCAGCGCCTCCACGATGGCACCCTGACGCTCGACGACTACTTCCAGCAGTTCTTCCGCCTCATCTACCGCTGCCTCTTCCTCTTCTGCACCGAGGAGCGCGATCTCCTGCATCCCCCCGTCCAAGATCAACAATCCAAAATCAACAATCCTCAATCGTCAATCGACCCCCTCAAGGCCCGCCAGGCCTACGCCACCGGCTACAGCCTCCGCCGCCTGCGTCGGCGCGCCCTCCGCCAATCCGCCCACGATCCCCACGGCGACCTCTGGCAATCCGTCTGCATCGTCTTCCGCTCCCTCGCCCACGGTCAGGAAAAACTCGCCCTGCCCGCCCTCGGCGGCCTCTTCGCGGAAACCCAGTGCCCGGACCTCGATTCCGCCTCCCTCTCCAATCGCGACCTCCTCTCCGCCATGCGCGAGCTGCGCTGGTTCTACGACAAGAAAACCGGCAAACGCTCCGCCATCGACTACCGGAACATGGGCACCGAGGAACTCGGCTCCGTCTATGAATCCTTGCTGGAACTCGTTCCCACCATCGACCTCCCCGCACGCAGCTTCGGGTTTGTGGGCATCACCGATGCGGGTTCCACCTCCGGAAACGCCCGGAAAACCACCGGCTCTTACTACACGGCGGACCCCTTGGTCATGGAGCTCATCAAGTCCGCCCTGGAACCCGTCATCCGCCAGCGCCTCGCCGATGCCCGGGAACTCGCCGCCTCCCCTTGGGCCACCGTCGCCGCCCGCATCGCCACCGATTCCGTCCAACGCTCCTACGTCCACGCCTGGCTGGCGAAACATCTCGCCGTCCCCACCGAATCCTCGCCCGAGGCATTCGCCCGCGCCTGGGATGCCATTCCGGCGGACGCTCGCGCCAATCCCCTCTGCATCGAGGCCCTCCTCTCCATCACCGTCTGCGATCCCTCCTGCGGCTCCGGCCATTTCCTGCTCGCCGCCGCCCGCCGCCTCGCGGAAAAACTCGCCGAACTCCGCGCTCCCGACGGTGCCGTCCGCCCCGACGACTACCGCCACGCCCTCCGCGAAGTCGCCAGCCGCTGCCTCTACGGCGTGGACATCAACCCGATGGCCGTCGAACTCTGCCGCGTCGCCCTCTGGCTGGAAACCGTCGATCCCGGCAAGCCCCTCGGCTTCCTCAACCACCACATCCGCCACGGCAACAGCCTGCTCGGCACCACCCCCGACCTCATCGCCGCCGGCCTCCCCGACGAAACGTTCACCGCCATCGAAGGCGACGACAAACCCGCCTGCGCCGAACTCAAAAAGCGCAACAAAGCCGAGCGCACCGGCTTCGGCCCGCTCTTCGCCCAGGAAGAGGACAGCATCCGCGAAAAACTCCGC
>JBIPND010000163.1:0-6631 GCA_044374015.1 Luteolibacter sp.
ATGCCCCACGCGGTGTTGGAATACTGCATGGTGAAGTTGTTCACCGAGCTGTTGAAGAATGAGAAGTTCTCATCGGTGCTGAACATCATCGAGATGTGGTCGAGCATCGTGGAGGACGCGGTGCTGGCGATATTGAGGCAATCGCCGCCGGTGCCATTTCTGCCGTGGCGGATGCGGAAATGGCGCATGACCACATTGGATCCGCTGATGAGCATGCGCCCGCCGCGGAGGCCCACGCCGTCGCCGGGAGCGGATTGACCGGCGATGGTCACTTTGGAAGGGATGTTGAAATTGGTGTCCGAGACCACCGGGATGTAGCCGCTCACCGCAAACATGATGGTGCGGCCGGCGGCAGGCGCGCTGTTGAGCCCCTCGCGCAGTGAGCCGGCGCCGTTGTTGTTGAGGTTGGTGACGTAATAAACATCACCGCCACGGCCGCCGGTGGCGTAGGCGCCGTAGCCCTGGGCCCCGGGAAACGCGGGGATCTGGGCGAATGCGGTATCGAGACCGCAGGCGATCGCGAGAATTGTTAGAGCAGCAAGGTGGTTGGGTTTCATCAGAAAATTTGGAATCAGTGGTGGGGCCACTTGTGATGGGTTTTGGCGACATTCACGCCCCAGTTGCCATACCAGGCATAGCCGTTGCGGCGCTCGGCATCGATCTCTGCCAGTTGGGATCGGATCACTCCGTCGCGACCGCAGAAGATCGGGCGGTTGGTTTCGATTTGATAGAAGCGGGCCCAGAGCGGCGGGGCGGAGGGATCTTTGACGACCTTTCGCTCATCGCCGGTTTTCTCCACCCGGATGCCTTCGATTTTTGAGGCTTCAAACCACGCGGCCCCCGCGTTGACGGCGCGGATGACTTCGGGCGGCGGGTTTTTGATCGACATGAGAAAACCCAGGATGCCGGCGCTTTCGGAGCCGCTCAGGGAAACGAGTTCGTAGTTGCGGGCGGCGGCGGGCGCGAGGGTGGTTTCATCATGCTGGGCGCACCAGACGGTCGGAGTGCCGCGGACGCTGACCTGGCATTTCACGATGCAATCGACGCCGCGCCCGACCGCCTTGGCGGCGGCCTCCCGGCGCGGGGAATCGATGAACTTGAACTCATCGGCGGTGGCGACTTCGCGGAGAAACTCCATCAAGCGGATCATGCAGCCATCGTTGAAGGTGATGTGTTTTGCATAACCTTTGCCGGGCGGAAAAGATTGGGGCCAGCCGCCGTTGGGATACTGTGCCTTGAGGATGTGATCGATGCCTGTTAGCAAGGCGGTTTGGCACCTGGCATCGTCGGTCGCATGGAAGGCGCGAGCGAGGAATCGGAGTTCATCGGTGGTGGCGCGGTTGTCGAAAGTGCCGCTGAGTTTCGAACGGTCCCCGGTGAATCCGGCGCGGGCGGTATCTTGGTTTTTCGGCCAGCTTCCCGGGTCGGACTGCCAGGAAAGGATGTTTGCGGTGATTTCACGACCCTCGGGCGAGACGAACCACGCAGCAGGCTTGCCCAGGAAATCCTTGGGCGACCCCAATGCGGTTAGGCACGAGAGAATGGATAGGATGAAGCTGCGCGGAATCATGGGTCGGTCCGGAAAGGTGCGGCGGGCAAGCCAGCGGCGCTATAGAGATTCGCGCCCTCGGGATTGTCCGCCCAGGCGTAGCGGACATAGGCGGGGCGGGCGATGTCAGGGCTGGAAACGAGCACCTGGTCACCTTTTGCAATGGCTTCGGCGTGGATGAATTTGCGGTCGGCGGCGGCGATGGCGAAGCCGCGTAGCGGGCCGTCTTTGGCGACCAGTCCGGCGGCGGTGTGATCGAAGGAGATCTGGATGCCGCGCCCTTGGATGGAGGCCTCGCGAAACCGGGGGCCGCCGGGGACGCCGGATTTCCCGTAGGTGCGGCAAAGAGCGAGGCGGGCGAGGCGTTTCCCGACATCGAGTTTGTTGCGCGGATGGACGTCCTTTGCATCACCGATGTCGAGGGTGACGGCCATGCCGGTATGGGGAATGGCGAGCGAGCGGGCCTGCGCCTCGCGCATTTCCGCAATCTGGCCACCGCCGGCGGGATCCTTGGACGGCGCCCGATAGGCGGCGAGTTGCACGAAATAGAACGGCATCACCGGATTTCTCCAGAGCGCGCGCCAATCTTCGATAAGGGCTTGCTGCAGGTCCGGATAGAGGTTGCGGGTGTTGAGATTGGACTCGCCCTGATACCAGATCGCGCCGCGGAGGGCGTAGGGCACGATGGGCGCGATCATGCCATTGTGAAGCACGAAGGGGTTGTGCTGGTCCTGTACCGGATCGGGGTTTCGCGGGGCGCGGCCGCTCTTGTTCCATTTGGCCAACTGGGTGCCGTAGTCTTCGAACGCCTTGGGATTGTCACGAAAGGCCAGCCGGCTCCGGTCGAAGGTTTTGAGCAATCCCTCGAACTGCGGGTGAGTCTGCAGGGTTTCCGCGCGAATCCACGCTTCGATCGTGCTCGCGCCGAAAGCACAGGTCACCAGGCCGACGGGAACATCGAGGTCCTGGTGAAGGGCGAGCCCGAAATAATAGGCGACGGCGGAAAAATCCCCGGCGCTTTGCGGGGTGCAGACGGACCATTTTCCGGCCACCTCCCGCTGGGGATGCTCGCGCAAGGTCCACTCGGCGGTGAACATGCGGAGCTGCGGGTGATTCGCGGCGGCGACCTGGTTTTTCCAGTCGGTCACGCCGGCAAACGAGCGCTTCGCGGTCGGTGCGAGGGTGAAATCCATGTTCGACTGGCCGGAACACAGCCAAACCTCGCCGACGAGCACATCGGAAAAGCGGCGGATCACTCCGTTCGCGGTGACTTCGAGTTTGAACGGACCGCCAGCCGTCATCGCCGGAAGATCAATCCTCCAGCAGCCGTTTTTATCCGCCTTGGTCGAAGCGGACAGCCCGGCGATTTTCGCGAAAACCTCCGCGCCCGGAAGCGTCGTGCCCCAGACGGGAACCGGCATGTCGCGCTGCAGGACCATGTGGTCGGAAAACACGGCGGGCAGCCACAGATCGCCCGGCAGCAGGCCTTTTGATAGGCAACAGTTCGTTAGGGAGCGGATCGCTTCCGCCATCACCGCGGCATTGAACGCCGCGCCCTTGGGGCCGGTGTGGGTGTGGTCGCTACCGGCGTATAACTCCGCGGTTTGCTCCTGGCCCAGCGCCTCGCAGCGGTCCGCGAGCAGGCTGTTGAAATCAATGAACGGCACCCGTTCCTGCTCCGCGGCTTGTTTCGCCCAGAGCCCGTAATCCTGGTCCGAGCGGCCGATTTTACCGTCCTTCCACAGGTTCCGGGGAATCAGGGAGACGACCACGGGAAAGGCGCCCTTGGATTTTGCGTCGCGGATGTATTTGGTGAGATACCAGCCGTAGGTTTGCACGGTTTCCGGTTTGCCGTCAGTCTGGCGAACGATCTTTTCGGACTTTCCGCCGATGCCTTTGAGCGATGCCCGGCAGCGGTTGTCGTTCAACGCGCCGCCGTCATTGTGACCGAACTGCATCAGGACGAAATCGCCGGGCTTGAGATTGGCCATCACCGCGTCCCAGCGCCCTTCGGTTCGGAAAGACCGGCTGCTGCGGCCGCCGATCGCGCGGTTGACCACCTCGATCTTCGCCGGATCGAACTGGGCGACGAGCGGATCCCCCCACCCCATTTGGCCGCCCGTGCTGTTGCGCACCGTGGAATCGCCGATGAGGTAAAGGGTGGGTTTGGACCACAAAGGAGCCGCCAAAAGCCAGAGGGCCAGGCAGGCGAGCAAAGTGCGGCAAAACGACATGGGCCTACCATCGCCGAAAAACGTGCCGACGGGCAGCTACCCAAATGAGTTAGCGCCGGATGCGGTCCCGAGGCCATGATCGCCCGGGCGACGCTGGGGAGAAATCAGCCTTCGCCCTCGCGGGCGGGCGGGCCGGTTTCGAAGCGCATCAGGTCGGCGATGAAGGTGAGCGGGATGTGGCCGGTTTCGCCGTTGCGGTTTTTCGCGAGCACCAGTTCGGCTTTGCCGGCTTCGGCTTCTTTTTCCTCGGCGTCTTCGGCGTAGTAGGCGGTCCGATAGAGCAGGCCGACCATGTCGGCGTCCTGCTCGATGGATCCGGATTCGCGCAAGTCGGACATGCGGGGGACGCCGAGGCTTTTGCCGGCGCGGCTTTCCGGGCCGCGGTTGAGCTGGGCGAGGATGCAGATCGGGATGCCGAGTTCTTTGGCGAGGCCCTTGATGCCGGCGGAAATTTCGGCGATTTCCCGCTCGCGCGAGTTTTCCGCCTGTTTGCTGCCGGATTTCATCAGCTGGAGGTAGTCGATCGCGATGAACTGGATATCTTCATCGCGCTTTTTCCGGCGGGCTTTGGCGCGCAGTTCGTTGATGGAAATGCCGGGCGTGTCATCGATGAACAACTTGGCGCCGGAAGTTTCGAGGGCGGCACGCTGGATCCGCTGGAGGTCGCCTTTGGTCGGGGTGTAGCCGCGGGAAAGCTGGCTCATGGCAAATTTGGAACGCGAGAACACCAGACGCTGGACCAACTGGAAGGCGCTCATTTCGCAGGAAAACACCATCGAGGGCTTGGCTTGATCGATGCAGACATGCTCGATGATGTTCATCATGAAGGAGGTCTTGCCCATCGACGGACGGGCGGCGACGACGAACATTTCACCGGCTTTCAAGCCGCTGCTCATGCGGTCGAGTTCCTCGAATCCGGTGGAGAGCCCCTGCGCACCTTTTTCTCCGGCGAGCAGCGCCTGGAATTTCTCGATGACCTCGTTGACCGATTGTTTGATGGTCGGTGCCTTGTTGGTTTCCGAGCCCTCGCGGATGGCGAGCATCTTGGCCTCGACCGTATCTAGCAGCGAAGCGACCTCATCCGGCGCGTCGTAGGCCTGGGCGATGGCCTCGTTGGAATTCTGGATGATCGACCGCAGCACGAACTTGTCTTTGACATGCTGGAGGTGATGGCGGAAATGCCCCGGACTGGGCGCGTAGGTGTAGAGATCGGTCAGCGCCGACGGCCCGCCGACCCGGTCCAACAGCCCGCGGTCCAGCAGTCGTTGCACCAGCGAAACCAGCTCCACTTCCTGGCCACCTTCGAAAAGTTCGATGAGAAATCCGAACAAGGTCGAATGCGACGGCAGATAGAAATGGGTTTGGGTGAGGCGCTCCTCGATGGCGACGCCGATGTATTCCTGAGGGTCCTGCAACATCGAGGACAACAGGCTCTTTTCGGGCCCGAGGGCATGCGGCAGGGCGCGGGTGACATCGTCCACCGCGGTCGATCCCTGCTGGAGATCGGCGGTTTTTCTAAAGGAAGGAGCAGCTTTGGTTTCGACGGCCATGGGTGGAGAAGGAATGTGGCAAAGCGGAGGCGCGCGCGTCAATCTTGGCACGTTGCGAACAGCCTGTGAATAACCGGGAACAAGCTCCTAAGCGACTGATTATCAGCGCCAAGGAGGAGGGACTTTGCCACCCCTTCTTTTTCTACCGGGTCGATCAGGAAGAGGCGACAGCAAGGTCGCCGCTCAAATGGCACGTAATTGAGGTGATTTCAGCCTTTTTTCCGTCCCGGTGGGACAGGTGGAAATTAGCCGGTGGCGTGAGCCCTGATCTTTATACACATATCTCGCTCTTCGTCCCAACGGGACGGATCATCAAAGCCCGGCACGCAGTGCCGGGTCGGGATTCCTTAAAATCCGTACGTCCTGAAGGGACGTCTCATGCTGGAGAGGTTGCCCATGGATTAAGCCGTCGTCGCCAACTTCCGACGCCGCCCATTGCATGAACCGTCCCTACAGGACGCAATCCAATTTCCATGCCAACCACCCGGCACTGCGTGCCGGGCTGGAATGAAAGGTCCCGTTGGGACCGAAGATACCTCGGACCCTGCGAGAAATGTGTATAAAGCCCAGGGCGTGAGCCACCGGACCCGTCCGAAAAACTTTCCGCCCCGGTAGGGGCGGTGGAAAACTGTAACCAAGGACACGGTGGATTCCGTCGCCCCTGCCGGGGCTTGATTCATGATTGGATTTTCCCCGGTGGCTCACGCCACCGGCTAATTTCCAGCCACCCCTCCGGGGCAATGTCGAAAACCTGTTTAACTACGTGCCATTCGTCGCCGCTCCTTATTTCAGAGGTATTTGTCGGTCACGGCGCCTTCGCTGGCGGTGGAGACGAGCTTGGCGAATTTGGCGAGCACGCCGTGGGTGTAGCGCGGCGCGGGCTGGGTCCAGGCAGCCTTGCGGGTGGCGATTTCCTCGGCGGAAATGTTCACGTCGATGCGGTTGTTGACGGCGTCGATGGTGATTTCATCGCCCTCGTTGAGAATGGCGATGGTGCCACCGAGGAAGGCTTCCGGGGTGATGTGGCCGACGACGAATCCGTGGCTGCCGCCGGAGAAGCGGCCATCGGTGATGAGGGCCACGTCCTTGCCGAGGCCCATGCCCATGACGGCGCTGGTCGGGCCCAACATTTCGCGCATGCCGGGGCCGCCTTTGGGGCCCTCCATGCGGATGACGATGACGTCGCCTTTTTGAATTTGTTTAGCGAGAATCGCTTTCATCGCATCATCCTCCGAGTCAAAGACGCGGGCGTTGCCGGTGAAGACTTCGCCTTCCTTGCCGGAGATTTTGGCCACCGC
>JBIPND010000164.1:0-6630 GCA_044374015.1 Luteolibacter sp.
TGCTCTTCCATGCCGGGCGTTTCGACCAACCCGGCGATGCGCAAGTAACCGTCGCCGCCCTTCACCCCGGCGAAGGCGTTTTTCCCGCGATAGAATTTCGCCGGAAACTTGCGGGCCGGCTGGGCGACCACCCGCCAGCGGAATTCTTTGACGTCGGGCAGGGTGAAGGCGGTTTTTGCGGCCGTCGTTTTCCGGGTGATGAAGTCCAGCCATCCCTTGCGCTCGGTCTTGAGCTGCAAGGTGACTTCTTTCACCCCCGGCGGCACCACCACTTCGGCGAGACGGCCGTGGTTGGCATACTTGATTTTGAGAACCAGCTCGTTGGCCGCTGCCGCCGGATGGATCGCTAACAGGCAGAACAACCCTTGCAACAACAAGCGGCTTAAGAAAAATGAAGGATTCATGGTGGGATAGGGGTTGAAAAATCCGCGGGCTGGGACGATGCGCTGATGATCCGCCAGTCCGGAGCCAATTGGATCTGCAAATTTGGCGCAACAACTTTTCCCGCGGATTCGTCCATCCGATTGACAGACTGCGCCGCGCGTTTCAGTCTCCGCGCGTGACCCAAGTATTGAAAAGTTCGCCGCTCGAGAGCGCCCACGTGGCGCTCGCTGCCAAGCTCGTCTCCTTCGCCGGCTGGAACATGCCGATCCAATACACCTCGATCATCGACGAGCACACCGCCGTGCGCAACGAGGTCGGGATTTTCGACATTTCGCACATGGGCCAGTTCATCGTCAGCGGCCCAGGCGCCGCCACCTGGCTGAACCGGATGCTCACCAACAACATCGAGCGCCTCGCCATCGGGGAAGGGCAATACACGCTGATGCTGAATGACCGCGGCGGCGTGATCGATGACCTGATCGCCTACCGCAGCGGCGAAACCGAGTTCTTCCTGGTGGTGAATGCTTCGATGATCGACGAGGATTTCGCGTGGCTCGCCAGCCATGCGGACGAGGCCGCCACGCTGCGCAACGAGAGCGACCTGTGGGCGGCGATGGCCGTGCAGGGCCCGAAATCGCAGGAAATTTTCGCCAAAGTCTGCCCCGGCGAAACCCTGCCGCCGCGCAACGGCATCGCGACCTTGAAGTCCGGTGCGATCGTCTGCCGCACCGGCTACACCGGCGAGGACGGCTTCGAATTCTTCACCCCCGCCGCCGTAGGCATCGCGGCGTGGGAAAGCTTCATCGCCGCCGGGGCCAAGCCTTGCGCGCTCGGCGCGCGCGACACGCTGCGGCTGGAAATGGCCTACCCGCTCAATGGCAACGACCTCTCGCCCGAGCGCTCGCCGATCGAGGCCGGACTCGGGTTTTTCTGCGACCTTGAAAAAGGCGATTTCGTCGGCCGCGAGACGCTCGCCCGCCAAAAAGCGGACGGCCCGGCACTCAAGCTCACCGCCATTCAATACACCGAAAAAGGTCCCCCACCCCGCGCCCATTATCCGGTGGTTTCGGCCGACGGCGGCGTCATCGGCGAGCTGGCGAGCGGGGTGCTTTCGCCGACCCTGATGACCGGCATCGGCATGGCCTATCTGCCGGCTGAGTTTTCGAAAATCGGCACCCCGCTGCAAATCGAAGTCCGCGGCCGACTGTTTCCCGCCCAAGTCGTGAAGAAGCCGTTTTACAAACCGAGTCACTGAAATAACCAACAAATCATTTCCCCATGAACACCCCAGCCGACCTCCGCTACGCCACCTCCCACGAATGGGTCCGCCTTGATGGCGACATCGCCACCGTGGGCATTTCCGATCACGCCCAGGAAGAACTCACCGACGTGGTGTTTGTCGAACTGCCGACCGTCGGCCGCGCCGTCGATGCCGGAGATCCGACCGCCGTGGTGGAATCCGTCAAAGCCGCCAGCGACATTTACGCCCCGATCGGCGGCGAAGTCGTCGAAGTGAATCCGGAGGTCGAGGGCGATCCATCGCTGGTCAACACCGACCCCTACGGCAAGGGCTGGATCTTCAAGCTGCGGGTCAAAGACGCCGAGCACGTTTCCAAGCTGATGGACGCCGCCGCTTACGCCGCGCAGATTGGCTGATGGGGTGCCTGGCCCTGGGCTTCATCCACATTTCCCGCCTTCCCGGAGGAATATTTGGTCCCAACGGGACCTTTCATCGTAGCCCGGCACACGGTGCCGGGTTTTGGCAGGTGCATGGGCTTCCGTCCTGTAGGGACGGTTCATGCAGTCGGCGGCGACGGGAGGCGGTGACGACGTTTTCGGACATAAGCAACCTCTCCAACATGAGGCGTCCCTTCAGGACGCGCGGATTCGAAGAAATCCCAACCCGGCACTGCGTGCCGGGCTTTGATGAGCCGTCCCGTTGGGACGAATAGCGGGAAAGTGAAGATCAGGGCCAGGCCCTGGCAGGAAAGTGGCTGGCGCGTCTCGCGACAGACCGTTGCGGAGGCGTCTCGCCTCCTGCCAGTCAGATCCGGGCGAGACGCGCAAGACGGGATTCAGACCTTCAGCGCGCCGCGGAATGCGCGGGCGCCGTAGTAGGACTGCGCGCCGTTGTGATAGACGAAGACCTGGCCATAGCGGCGGTCGCAGAAGAGGGCTCCGCCGAGTTTGCGGATCGCCGCCGGGGTTTTCACCCAGCTGGAGGTCTTGGTGTCGAATTCGCCGAGCTGTTGGAGTTGTCGGTATTGTTCTTCCGTCAGGATGTCGATGCCGATGGCGGCCGCCATGTCCATCGCGGTGTCCGTCGGTTTGTGCTCCTTCCGCGAGTCGAGTCCTTCGCGGTCGTAACAGACACTGGCGCGGCCTTTCGGGGTTTCCTTCGAGCAATCGAAAAACAGGCATTCTCCCGTCGCTGAATCGACCGCCACCAGATCCGGCTCGCCGCCGGTCAGCTCCATTTCGTGGAGCGATCCGAGTTTTTCCGGATGGGCCTCGAGCCTTGTTTGGACGGAACTCCATTCTACTCCCGGGTGGCGTTGCGGGTTTTGCTCGAAGCGGGTTTTCAGCGTGACGAGCAGCGCGTCGCGTTGTTTGGCTGAGAGTTTGAGTCGGATTGCCATGCGTCCCTCTAGCCAAGGAAGATCCGATAGTCGATGTCAACTTGTGATGAGGTGCCGACAATGCAAAGACGATGGAGGATCAGGGGTCGAGGAACATCAGGCGGCAGAATCCACGGGCACCCGGACCCAGCGGCAGCGTCACCCGATAGACGCCGCCGCCCACGGGCAGCGGACGGGTGTTGGTCCACGGGCCCGAGAGGCCGGGGCAGGTCTGGCCGGTGACCCGCAATGGAGGACCGCCGCCAACGTTGGTTAGATCAAGGAAATCCCCGTTGTCCGTCACCGTGAGACCGGCCGCGACCTTGAAATCGAGGCGCAGCTCGTTGCCGACCCGCACCACCTGATAGAAGGCGGGATCCGGAGTGTTTGCCAGCGTCGGATCGAGCCCCAGCACCAGCTCCAAGGCGTTGTTCGCCCAGTCTGAATCCGGATTGGCGCCCGGCAGAGCGGCGGGGCCGGTGAGGCCGTAAGCGCTGGCGAAGGCGGCATAGGTGGAGTCGGCCACCGGGCCGATGGTGAACTGCGCGTCAGCCGGCACCGGAAACGGAGTCTCAAACGCATCCGGGCCGTATTTCCTGAAGTTTCCGACCATGTCCTTGGTGCCAACTTCGCACCGCCAGACGCCCGGCTGGCTGCCTTGCGGGAGGGTCTGGTTCACGGTGAAGGAGCCGTCGACGATCATGTGGGGATATACGAATTTAAACAGCGAGCTCACCGTGGTGCCGGCTGGATCGATGAACTCCAGATAGGCGTAGTCAATCCCGCTGAGATCCTCCGCCACGGAGACGGTGATGCTGAGGTTGCCCGGAGCGGCACTGGTGTCGAGCGTGGCCGGGGTGATGGCGATCGAGGAAAGCAGCGGTGGCGTGACATCAACGATGTCCGTATTGATCACGGTGAACGCGTCATCGCCCGGATTCGGAATGCCGCCGCTCACGTCGGTCTCGTTGCCGTCCTGATCGACCAGCCAGAAGCTGACCGTCCAAGTTCCGGGGGCGGAATAACGCGAGATCGCCAGATCCACGGAATATTGGTTGTCCGAGCCGTCGGAAGAGTCGAAGAAAATGGAGTCGATGAAGCGATTGGAGCCGTCGTAAACATAGACATTTCCATAGCTGAACACGCCGTTCGGATCATCGAGGGTGAAATCCAAGGTGACGGTTTGGGAGGCAGTCGTGACATCCACGGGATCCGGGGTGAAGGAATTGATCGCTGAAATCCCGAGCTCCCCGCTGGATTCGCCGGTGACGGAGAAGGTTTCAGCGCCGGGATTCGGGAACGCATCGCTGCCAGGGCCGTAGGTGCGGGTATCGCCGGTGAGGTTCTCCGCCACCGAGACACCCGCGCTCCAGGTGCCGGGTTGATAACTGCCGAATGGCGGGAAATCGGACTGAAAGATCGTGAACACCACCTGATAGGTTCCGAAGCTGTCATCACCGGACACGCGGTCCGCCGAGTCAAAGTAAACGCTGTCATAGGAATACTCCGAGGGATCATAGAGGTCCACATAACCACCGGCGACGCCATTGAAATCATCGGAGACCTCGAAGGTGACAGTCACCTCCACTTCACCGCTGGCGACGCTGGCCGGATCCGGCGTGATGTCGATGTATTGGAGCGTCGGCAGTTCGGAATCGCTGTCGGCGGCGAAATAAACCTGATCCACCCAGCCGGCGTCCTCGCCCGAACTGCCACTGGAATCTTTGGAGTAAGTCCAACGAACCGTCTGCGGGCCGGGAGCAATGTCGAGCGTCACCTCCGTCCAACCGACGTTGCCACTGATGGAGTCCGAATCTCCCGAGCCCGGGGTGTAAACCATCAGCTCGTCGGCGAAGCTTTCCGAGTCCACCTTCCACCAGAAAGTCAGGGTCCCCGGACCGGTGACGTTCAGCGCCATTTCCGAGCTTCCGTCGGGGCCGATCGGACCGCTGCGGGCGGCATCGATTCCGTCATGGGTCGTGGCGGATTGGAAAATCCAGTCTTCGTCGCCCGAGGTGGTCCAGTTGTATTGGGTGGCGTCGCAGGCGTCGCCAAGGCCACCGGTGGGGAGGTTGCCGTTGTTGGCGACCGTGAAGGTGGCCCCCGGCGCGCCGGCGATGTTGTAAACGAAGTTTCCCACCCTGTCACGGAGCTGGGGGCGGATCTCCCACTGGCCGGCAACGCTGCCGCGAGGGATGGTCAGCGACACGGTATAGGTGCCATCCTGCGGCGTGCCCACACCCAAGGAGCCGGCGAAGAAGCTGTAAATTCCGCTGTCCGTTCCACTGGGGTTGTAGAGAATCGCGAAGCCGTTCCTCAGGCCGCTCAAATCATCCGTGATCCGCAGGGTGGCGGTGATGGTCTGGTCTTGCGAGGTCACGTCGACGGTGCCGGGCGTGATGTTGACTGACACCAGTTGGGGACTGGCAATGTCCTCGACGCCGGTATTGGTGACATCGAAAATCTCACTTCCCGGGACGGGGAAAGGCAGGTCCGAGCCACCGTAATTGCTTTGCCGGGATGCATTGTCATTGAACGAACCGGCGAACTTCCAGTCGCCGTCCGCGCCGTAACGGGGAACCACGACATCGATCACATAGGTGCCGTCCGTGGCGCTGCCGCCTGGCTCGACGTCGATGTCGCGGAAGAAGAAGTTGTGCACGAAGGCACCCTTGGCGTTGTAAAGGTATAGATTCGCGTAGTTGAAGCCGCTCTCATCATCGGTGAGGTGCAGGGTTACTTGGACGGTGGCATCGCCGGTGGAAATATCCACGGCGGCTGGGGACACGCTGAACGAGGTGAGCACAGGTGGCGCGCTGTCAGCGGCGAGCAGACCGCACGAACCAAGGAGCGCGGCCATCACAACGGCGGGCAAGGAGTTTTTCATGGTGAATTGGGGAGGGGTTCGAAAAACTGATAGGACTTGAGTCAACGAAGAGCCAAAGGAGCGAGCGGAGAAGCAAAGAATGGTAGCTTTCCCAGTGGGGGGAATCTTGGGGGATAAGAGACGTGAGTGGAAAGATCCAGGGGGGAAGGATGTTGTAAAGTGGCGCAGATTTTCCCGAAAAAAGGGACATATGAACGTGGCTGGCCAAGCCGCTTTGACAAGGGTTCTTTTGGCCTTTTTTTAACTGCGGTTTTTTGAAAATGAGCCCGACCGTTCAGCGGGGCGGCGGTCTCATTTGCCCCTCAGCAGGTTCCGCGATCCCCAGAGGTAATTCCAGCCGGAGATCACGGTCAGCGCCACGGCGGCCCAGAGGAAAATGGGTTGCAACCAACCGCCTTCCCATGACGGGCGGGCGAGTTGGCGGAGCCATTTGAGGGCGGCGACCTGTTTTTCCGCGTGCGCGGCGGTTAGCCAGATCAGGCCGGTGATCAGATAGGCGAGCTGGAAGGTGGTCTTCCATTTGCCCAGCTGGTCCGCCGCCAGCACGTGGCCGGACTCGATGGCGATCTGGCGCAAGCCGGTGACGAGGAATTCGCGGCCGATGATCAGCGCGGTCACCCACACCGGGCAGAGTTTTTGTTCGGTGAAAAACACGAAAGCGGCGCTCACCAGGATTTTATCGGCCAACGGATCCATCAGTTTTCCGAGCGGCGTGACCAAGCCCATTTTGCGGGCCAGATA
>JBIPND010000165.1:0-6629 GCA_044374015.1 Luteolibacter sp.
GGGAAAGCGGTTGCAGGTTCCGTCCGCATTGTTTTAGCTTCGCGGCGTGCACCAGTTGGACATGCAACCTTTCGCCGATGGGGCGGTGATGAACCGGGAGTTTCTGAGGGCGGTGTTTCTCTCGATGTTGAAAGCCCGCATCCTGGAGAACAAGCTCTCCAGCCTTTACAAAGCCGGCAAAATCGTCGGCGGCGTCTACCTCGGGCGCGGCCAGGAGGCGGTCAGCGCCACCCTCGGCACCGCCTTGATCCAAGGCACCGATTTTTTCGCCCCGTTGATCCGCGACCAGGCCGGGCGCACGGCATTTGGCGAGCCGCTCATCGATTGCACCCGCACCTACCTCGGATCCGCCCAAGGGCCGATGCGCGGCCGCGATGGCAACATCCACCGCGGCCGTCCGGAAATGGGCATGCCGGCGATGATTTCCCACCTCGGCGCCCAAGTCCCGGTGGTGGCGGGAATGCTTTTTGCCAAACGCCTGCAAGGCACTCTAACCGGCCGGGTCGGGGCCACCTGCATCGGTGATGGCGCGACCTCGACCGGTGCCTTCCACGAAGGCTTGAACCTGGCGGCAGTCGAGCGGCTGCCGATGGTGGTGGTGGTCGGCAACAACCAGTTCGCCTACTCCACGCCGAATCACCGCCAGTTCGCCTGCGGGGATCTGGTGGAAAAAGCGCGCGGCTACGGGATCGGCGGGTTTTCGGTGGACGGCACGGATTTGTTAGCCTGCGCATCGGTCATCAGCGAGGCCGTGCGGCGCGCGCGCGAGGGCGGCGGGCCGCAGTTGGTGGTGGCGCGGTTGCTGCGTCTATCAGGCCATGGCGAGCATGACGACGGCTCCTACGTGCCGGCGGAAGCCCGCAGCGGCCACTACGGCCGGGACTGCGTCGAGGTGGCGATGCGCCAGCTCGTGGAGCATGGAATCGCCACGGTGGATGAAATCCTCGCCTGGCAGGATCAATTTGCCGAAGAGGTCCAGCGCGCGGTGGCCCAAGCCCAACAGGAAGCGCCGCCGGATCCCTATCTGGAGGACTGGACCGCGCTCGCCACCCGATTTCCGCTAACCGAGTCTGTTTCCCAGCCCTTTTTACCGTGAGTGTGACCTACATCGACGCCATCCGCGAAGCCCAGGAAAAACTCCTGCGCGATGACCCGCGCGTTTTCCTCTACGGCCAGGACATCGCCACCTTCGGCGGCGCCTTCAAGGCCACCAAGGGCCTCGCGGAAATGTTTCCCAACCGCGTCTTCGATGCGCCGATCTCGGAGGACGCGATGATCGGCCTGGCGGTGGGCGCCGCCATCGAGGGCATGCGGCCGATCGTGGAAATGCAGTTTGCGGATTTTTCCTCGGTGGCGTTCAACCAGATCGTCAACCAGGCGGCCACCCACTTCTACCGCACCGGCATGCCGATCCCGATCACCGTGCGCCTGCCCTCCGGCGGCACGCCCGGCTCCGGGCCGTTCCACAGCCAGAGCATGGAGGGCATCTACGCCCAATATCCGGGGCTGGTCGTGCTGACGCCGGCCACCGTATCGGATGCCTATCACATGCTGCTAGACGGCGTGGCGTTGGATGATCCTGTTATTTTCTGTGAGCACAAATTCCTCTATCGGTGGCTCAAGGCGAAGTCGATCAACGGCGATCACCTGCCCATCGGCCAGGCACGCATCATCCGTCCCGGAAAACACGCCACCGTCGTCGCCTACAGCGCGATGGTCCACGAAGCCGTGCGCGCCGCGGACCGCCTGCAACAAGACGGCTGGGAAATCGAAGTGGTCGATCTGCGCTCGGTGAAGCCGCTCGATCTCGACACGGTGCTGGCCTCCGTCGCCCGCACCGGCCGCCTGCTCGCCCTCGGCGAAGCCTTCCCGTGGGGCGGGGTGACGGCCGAGGTGGTGGCGCGGGTTTGTGAGGAGGGCTTCCACCTGCTGGATGCTCCGCCGCAGCGCCTGAACGCCCGGGACACGCCGGTTCCCTATCATCCGAAACTCTGGGCGGCGCATCGTCCAACGCCGGAATCGATTTGCGAGGCGCTCCGCAAACTGCTCACTTTCTAATTCCAGCATTTCAGAATTCCAGGTTTTCAGCTTCTACCAAAATGCCAACCGTCCCCATCCTCATGCCCCAACTCGGCGAGTCCATCGCCGAGGCCACCGTCATCCGCCTTGGCATCTCGGTGGGTGACGCCGTCCGCACGGATCAGGAAATCATCGAGGTCGAAACCAACAAGGCGATCATGGGGGTGACGACGCTGTGCGATGGCCGGGTGTCCGAAATCCGCGCCGTCGAAGGCGTTTCCTACTCAGTGGGAACCTTGTTAGGACTGCTGGAGGTCACCGAAGAGGAGGTCATCCGCACCGGTGTCGACACCTTGGAATCGCAGGAGCTCAAACGCACCGCCGCCAGCCATTCCAGTGACCCGGCCCAAGCCGAAGCCAACCTGCATTTCGCGCTCGATGACGACGCCTACGAGGAAGCCCCCGCGGTGGTACCCAGCGTCAAAGGCCTGCCGGTGCCCACCGGGGTGATGGGTGCCCACTATATTTCACCGCGAATGCGCGCCCGGATGGACGATCTGGGAATCCGCGAGGCCGACATCTCCGCCATCGCCGGCACCGGTGCGGGCGGGCGTGTGACCGTGGAGGATCTCGAACAATTTCTCGATTACCTCGATGCATGGCCGAGCACCCACGCCTCGCCAATGCGGCTCGCGGTGGCCGACGCGATGCGCCGGAGTTGGACACGCCCGCTGGCCACCGTGGGGCTGCCGGTCAATCTCGACCGCGTGTTAGACCACCGCCGCGACCACTCGCCCAAGCCCGGCCTCACGCTCTATCTGCTCCGCGCCTTCGCCCTCGCCCTCACCGAAAACCCGACGACCGCCGGCTACCTCATCGGCGACAAGGTGGTGCATCCGCGTTCCTTCGACATCGGCGTGGCGGTGCAGGTGGAAGACGGCGTGGTGGTGCCCGTCGTCCGCAAAGTGGACCAAAAAAACCTGCGCGAGCTCATTTCCGAATACGACGACCTGGTGGACCGCGCCCGCCGCCGCCGCCTCACCGAGAACGACTGCCGCGGCGGCATCGCCACCGTCACCAATTTCGGCACCTTCGGCCTGACCACCGGCACCCCGATCCCGCTGCCCAATGAAACCCTCATTCTCGGCATCGGAGCCGGGGTGAAAAAACCGGTGTGGAGCACCGAGGTCGAGGTTTTCCTGCCGGCCACCGTCGCCGATCTGCTACTCACTTTCGACCACCGCGTCGTCGATGGCGGCGGTGCCGGCGTCCTGCTCAACCGGGTCTCGGCGCTGCTGCAAAACCCCGACGCGCTCTAACGGACCCGCTGCCCCCCTCAACGACACCAACCCGTGGACTCACCCGAAAAAATCGGCAAGATCGACATCCCGAAAAAGGCGATCTACCGGCTCTCGATCTATCACCGCTGCCTTCAGAAACTGAACGATAACGGCGTGGAAACCGTCAGTTCCACCACCCTCGCCCGGGCGGCCGGCGTGAAGCCGGCGCAGCTCCGCAAGGACCTCGCCTACTTCGGCCAATTCGGCACGCGCGGCCTCGGCTATCCGGTTGAAATCCTTTTGTCCACCATCCGCGAAGCCCTTGGCCGCGAGCATCTGCAGCCGGTCATCCTCGTCGGCGCGGGAAATCTCGGGTCAGCGCTGCTGCGCTACCATGGCTTTGAAAAAGAGGGCTTCGAGGTCGTTGCCGCCTTCGATGCCAACCCGGAAGCCACCCGCATGCGCGGCGTCAGCGTGCCGGTTTTCCCGGATTCCGATTTGGAAAGTTTCATCGCCCGCGAGGGAGTGAAACTTGCCATCCTGTGTGTCCCGGTCGAGTTTGCCCAAGCGGTGGTCAACCGCCTGGTCGCCGCCGGCATTCAGGGGATCCTCAATTTCTCACCGATCGTGCTCGAAGTCACCCCGGACGTCACCGTCAACAACGTCGATCTCGCCCTGGAACTGGAACACCTGAGCTATTTCATCCGCTGACATGCAGGACTTTTCTGAAAATCCCCCTAAAGTTCCCGGGGACCCGGACGTTTTATCCGCGAATCCCGCATCCACCAATGACCCATCCCACGCCGTTTCCGCAAGCCATGAGCAATTCGTCGAGCAAGCCATGCTCGATTACGAATCGCCGCTCATCGCCTACGCCAACTCGCTGCTCCGGGATCCGGACCGCGCCCGTGATGCGGTGCAGGACACCTTCATCCGGCTGTGCCGGCAGGACATCGCCAAGGTCGAAGCCAACCTCAAATCCTGGCTCTTCACCGTCTGCCGCAACCGCGCCCTCGACATGCTGCGCAAGGACAAGCGCATCCAGCCGCTCGACGACATCCGCTGGAAAAAAATCGCCGGTCCCGGCCTCCAACCGGACGAACACGCCCAGCAGCAGGAACGTTTCAGCCGGCTCATGGAGTTGCTCAAGCGCCTCCCGGAAAATCAAAGCGAAGTCATCCTGCTCAAATTCCAACAGGGCCTCAGCTATCAGGAAATCCAGCGGATCACCGGCCTCACCACCGGCAACATCGGCTTCCTCATCCACACCGGCCTCCACCGCCTCCGCACCATCCTCCCCGACGACTTAAAATGAAACCAGACCCCGAAGATCCCCGCCCGACCGCCTATTTGTTAGGCGAAATGGACGCGGACGAGGCCGCCGCCTTCGAACTCGCCGCCGCCGCCGACCCGGATTTGCAAGCGGCTCTCCAGGACCAGGCGGCACTGCATCACAATCTAACACAGACCCTGGAGGTCGGCACGGAGCGGCTCACGCCCGCCCAACATGCGACGGTCCTGCAAAGCGCGCGCAAGCTGGATCGCTCGTCCAATACGATCTCGATCAACGTCCAGCGCCGCCGCAGGAAACCGTGGCTGGCTTTCCTCGCCACCGCCGCCGCCGTCGCGCTCGCCTTTTTGATTCTATCAAGTTTTCCGGCGAAGGAACCCCGCCAGACGGCCGAAACCACTCCCGCAACCGAAACGCCTCAGGACACCCCGAGCCTGCCGCCCGCCGACCCGGTTCTCCCGGATGCAGTCGCTGAAAACAACCCGATCAGCCCACCAGCCCCACCCGCCGGGATCCCGACCTTGCGCACCCGCGAATCGGTCACCGTGGCGGAAGCTCCGACGCTGCAACTGCCGGTTTACTCGGGCAAATCCAGCCTCGCCGCGCTCAGCCAATCCATCCGCGAAGAACGCCGGCTGCCCGCGCCTGAGAGCATCCGACTCGAAGAACTGCTCAACAGCTTCCCGCTCCGCCTCGGCGGAGTGACCGCCGTCGCCCGCGTCGCCAAATCCCCCTGGCACCCGGACACCCGCGAGACCGGCGTCACCAGTCACGCCGCCACCCTCGCCTGCGAGACACTCTCCTGCCCGTGGAAACCCTCCGCCAAGCTGCTCTTCATCTCCGTCCGCGGAAATCCCAATGACGACTGCGAGGCCAACCTCGTTTTCCGCCCGAACGCGACCCATGTTTTCCGCTATCGCCTGCTCGGCTACGCCCCCATCGAAGGAAACCCCGCCGAACCCATGCCGACCCGCCTCGCCGCCGGAGCCGCCCACACACTGGTGATCGAGATCGACCCCTCCACCGCCACCGGCGAACTCGGCACCCTCGAATGGACCGTCAACGGCCAACCCGCCGCCGGGATTGCCATCACCCGCAACCCCGATGCCGAACCGTCGGACGACGCCCGCTTCGCGGCGCTCGTCTGCACCTACGCCCAATGGCTCGCCGGCGAACAAGCCGGAATCATCGATGCCGAACTGCTCGCCGCCCTCGCCCGGGAAATCGCCGCCGAAACACTACCCGCCGAGCGCACCGATTTCCTCGACCTGCTCAACCAATCCTTGCGCCTCTGAGACGCCGCGAGGATTCGGTTTGCTTGGATCAAAGGGCTGCCACAGATTGAGACCGGATGGAGAAACGTATGCCCCAGATTCTAGGTTTCAGCGGTCGGGTGATGCGTGATTTTTTCCTGCGCAACCACGGGCTGCTGCTCGCATCCGCCGTCGCCCACAACATGATGCTGTCGCTGATTCCTCTATCAGCCCTGCTGATGGTGGCATCGTCCCATTTCTATCCGCAGGAGATCATGTTGGAGTCGCTGGGCGCGGAAATCTCGATGATTGCCCCCGGCTTCGCCCCCACTCTCAACGAGGTGATGCTGGCGTTTCTCAAAACCCGCGAATGGGTCGGCTGGGTGGGCTTGTTGATGCTGCTGTTTTTCAGCTCCTTTGCTTTCCGCATCATGGAGGATGCCATCGCCATCATTTTTCACCGCCCCCTGCCCACCTTGAAACGCCGGTTCTGGGTCTCCGCCATGATGCCCTATCTGTTCATCCTCATCGTGACCGCGGGCTTGATCGTGATTACCACCGTCAATGCGGTGTTGGACGTGCAGATTCGCAAGGATTATATGCTGTTCGGCTTCGACTTGGAGTTCCATCAGTATTTCAGCGCCATCATCTATATCACCGGGGTGCTGGGCCAGGTGCTGCTTTTTACTTTGTTTTACAAGATCATGCCGGTCGCCACCATCTCGTTCCGCCGCGCCCTCGCCGGAGGAATCACCGCCACGATTCTTTGGGAAATCGTCCGCTACC
>JBIPND010000166.1:0-6622 GCA_044374015.1 Luteolibacter sp.
CGGAGCCGGTTTGCGCGTGGGAGCTTCATTCCGCTGTCCGGAGTTCGAGCTTTAGCTTGCCTCTCCAAGAGCACGATAAATCGTGAACTCCGGACCGCTTTCGGGTGGCACGCGGCCGAATGGATTGACCGGAGCCGGTTTGCGCGTGGGAGCTTCATTCCGCTGTCCGGAGTTCAAGCTTTAGCTTGCCTCTTCAAGAGCACGATAAATCGTGAACTCCGGACCGCTTTCGGGTGGCACGCGGGTAAGTGGCTGACTTCTGCCAGAGGGTCTTGAGACTACCACGCGACGTCGTCCGCAGCCTTCTCGCTGGCCCCCGATTCGCCGGTTTCCAAGCGCTTGAATTCTGCTAAGTTGGCTCATGGACCTGGTCACCCTCCAACAGTTCGCCGTTTCGCTGGGGCTGGGCATGTTGTTAGGCCTTCAGCGCGAGCGCACCGAGCGCTCGATCGGCGGGATCCGGACGTTTCCCCTCATCGCGCTTTTCGGCACCGTGTGCGCCCGGATCGGCGGGATCACCAACACCTGGGTGATCGCCGCCGGGCTGCTGGCGCTGGCCGCGCTGGTGCTGGCCGCGAATCTAACCAAGGCCAAACAGGAAAATGGGGATTCCGGGATGACGACCGAAATCGCCACGCTGCTGGTTTACGTCATCGGCGTGCTGGTGGTCGTCGGCGACATGGCCCATGCGGTGGTGCTCGGCGGCGCGAGCGCGATGCTGCTGCATTTCAAAGCGCCGCTTCACGGCTTCGCCCGCTCGGTGGGCGAGCGCGACATGCACGCGATCATCCAGTTCGTGCTGATCACGCTGGTGATCCTGCCGGTGCTGCCTAACCAAAACTTCGGACCGTATGCGGTGCTCAATCCGTTTCAAATCTGGCTGATGGTGGTGCTGATCGTCGGCATCGGCTTGTGCGGTTATGTCGCTTACAAACTTTTCGGCGCGCGCGCCGGGACCATCCTCGGCGGGATCATCGGCGGGCTGATTTCCAGCACGGCCACCACCGTCAGTTATGCCCGCCGCACCAAGTCGGATCAGCGTCTTGCACCGCTGGGCGCGCTGGTGATCATGATCGCCTCGTGCATTTCGATCGTGCGGGTGATTTTGGAAATCGGGGCGGTCGCCGCCGGATCCTTCGTCGCGCTCGCGCCGCCGTTGATCGCGATGCTGCTCGCCTGCGCGCTCATCACCGGCGGGCTCCACGTCTTCAGCAAGGCGGAGCAGGTCAGCATGCCGGAACAAGGCAATCCCACCGAAATCAAGTCCGCCCTGGTTTTCGGGCTGCTGTATGCGCTTGTGCTTCTGGGTGTGGCCTTCGCCAAGGATCGCTTCGGCAACAGCGGGCTTTACGCGGTGGCCATGATTTCCGGCCTAACGGACATGGACGCCATCACCCTTTCGACCGCGCGGCTCGCCGCCAACGGTGCGGTGGAACCGAACATCGCCTGGCGGGCGATTCTGATTGGAGCGATGGCCAACTTCGTTTTCAAATTCGCCATCGTCGCCACCCTCGGGGCGCGCGCGTTGACCGGCCGCGTCGCGCTGGCCTTCGGCCTCGCGCTGGCGGCCGCCGGGTTGATTTTGTGGCTGTGGCCGGCTTGATCAGCACTCACTCCGGGGTGCGGACATGCGGTTTCCGCAGGGATTTCTCGGCAGGCGGTCAAGACGGATGGTTTAGCTTCGAGGAAATGGAGAACAAACGCGTGGTCATCGTGGGCGGCGGAGTCATCGGGCTTTGCGCGGCGTATTATTCGTTGAAACGCGGGTTGGCGGTCACCCTCATCGAACGCGAGGCGGCGGGCGCGGACAATTGTTCGATGGGCAACGCGGGCATGATCGTGCCGAGCCATTTCACCCCGCTGGCCGCGCCCGGGATGATTTCCAAAGGACTGCGCTGGATGTTTAATCCGGAAAGCCCGTTTTTTGTGCGGCCGCGGGTGAATCTCGATTTGATGCGCTGGGGGTGGTTGTTCTATCGGCACTCCACCGAGCGCCACGTCGCGGCGTCGCGCGAGTTGCTGCGCGATTTGAATTTGGAAAGCCGGCGGCTGTTTGCGGAGCTGGCGGAGGACCAGGATTTCGGCCTGGCGCAGCGGGGATTGCTGATGCTTTGCAAGACCGCGAAAGGGCTCGATGAAGAAGCCGAAGTCGCGCACGCGGCCCGCGAGATCGGCCTAACCGCCGAAGTCCTCGACGCGGCGGAAACCGCCAAACTCGACCCCGCCATCACCATGGACGTGGCCGGCGCGGTGTATTTTCCGCAGGACTGCCACCTCGATCCCGCACGTTTCATGGCCACCCTGCGCCAGCGGGTGTTGGCGATGGGAGGCAGCATCGAAAGCGGGGTGGAAATCGATGCCATCGAAATTTCCGCCGGCCGGGTGAAATCGGTTAGCGGCAACGGCAGGCGCTTCGAAGGCGGGCAGTTCGTGCTGGCCGGCGGTTCGTGGACACCCGGGTTGCTGCGCTTGATCGGGGTGAAACTGCCGCTGCAGGCGGGAAAAGGTTATTCCCTAACACTCCCCGCGCCGCCCGAGCTGCCGCAACTTTGTTCGATCTTCGCCGAAGCCAAAGTGGCGATCACGCCGATGGGCGGAACGCTGCGCTTTGGCGGGACCATGGAAGTCGGCGGGCTGGATCTTTCGATCAATCCGGCGCGGGTGCGCGGGATCGTGAAATCGGTCCACGCGTATTTCCCGAATTTCTCGGAGCAGGATTTCGACGGGGTCGAGCCGTGGGCGGGACTGCGTCCGGTGTCGCCTGACGGGATTCCGTATTTGGGGAAAATCCGCGGGTTTTCCAATCTGCTAGCGGCGACCGGCCATGCGATGATGGGGCTGAGCCTCGCGCCGGTCAGCGGCCGGCTGGTGGCGGATCTGCTCGCGGGGGATGCGCCGTTCCGTGAGATTGAGGCGATGGAGGTCGGGCGTTTTGGGTAGTGTGGCGGAAAACCGAGGGGAATGGCCTGAAACGCCTGTCTTCGGCGAGGGCGCCAAAGACAACACGCGAGGCGCGTGTGCTCCCCATGGATGCCGTTTCAGCGGGGCACCCACGAGTGTTTCGCCCAAAACGCGGCGAGCTCCCTGCGCGAGCCGTTGAAGGCATTGTGCTCCAAAGGCCGGTCCATGGTGCCGAAGTAGGCGGGCGATTTCCACGGGCCGAAGTGGTAATGTTTGGAACGAGCAGCATGCCCTCGCGGTGGGCGGAGTTGAGGAAGTCCGCGCATTTTTCATCGAGCACGAGCCCCTTGCCGCAACGGGCGATCAGGCCGAGTGCGCCGTTGCTGCGGAGGGAGGAAACATTGCCCGACGAAAACGAAACTCCGACGCGTTGTTTTTCCTTGGGATCGAACGAGGAGACATTGACGATTTTCGGGGCCTCCGCCAAACCCACGCGGCCGTATCCGCCGCAGCTGTTGAGGACGAACGGAGCCGCGGCGGCGAGGAATAGAAGAATCTGGCGCATGGGCCAATCAACCGCACATGCGGGGAGGGCGCAAGGAGCATGGTGGAACTGGTGGGAAGCTGTGGCTTCGTGAAGAGCACGATAAATCGTGAACTCCGGACAATCGCCAGACGGCACACGCCGAAGGGGTTTCGGCTTTCTGCTGGCACGAGTGAAATCCGTCGCCGCTGATCAATGCGGAAGGAGTCCATCTGCCATCAACTGTTGCTTGAGTTCCACCAAGGAAATCCGCTCCTCATCACGGCGCTCGGCGACGCAGGCCAAGTCAGCGACATCCTCCATGAGGTCATTGAAATCGGCAATCGGGATCACCACCGCGACCTTCTCGCCGCGTTCGTCTGTAAGATATTGTGTGATCATGGAAGAATGGTGGTCCACTAGTCGCTGAAGTCCAGCCCCGACTCGCTGGGACAGTCAAGGTATGGCGGAAGGTCGGCGGCTGGCAAGGGGTCGGTCTGTGTATTGTTAGCCCTCTTTATTATCCTTCACTCCAATCGGACTTCCGAAGGAGACCCCGACAAGTAGAGCCATGGCGAAAAGAAACGGGATTGGAAATATGGCTTTCATTTTAGTCTAACATTATATTGACGCATACGCTGAGATTTCGTGCGGAATCAATTCCGCGCTCCAATTATCGAGGAGGGGCGGAATCTATCCGCCCAGCCCATGAAAAAGCCAATGTTTGGAGGCAGGCCGCGATTCATGGTCATCTCATGGGCGACGGCGGACGGATTCCGCCGCTCCTTAGGGGGCTTTCCAGTTGGGGAATTCGGTTTCGAGCTGCTTTTTGTATTTGGCAGCTTCTTGGGGATTTGCTTGTTGCTGGTAGGCGGTGATGAGTTTCCAGAGGGCAAGGGGCTTGAGGTCCTTGTCCACGCTGAACTCGGCGACGTAGAGGTAGGCAGCGGTGGCTTTGCCCATGTCTTTGGCATCGGTCTCGAGGTCGCCGAGGAGGATGCGGAGGCCGGCGCTGGTGCGGCCTTGCGGGCGGAGGGCGAGCGCTTCGTCGGCGGCGATGCGGGCTTCGGTGGGGCGCTTGAGGGTGAGCAGGGCCCGGCCGCGATCCAGCAAGCCATCGGCTTTCCAGCCGGGATTGTCTTCGACGGCGAGCACGTTGTTGACGGCGGTGAGCGCGCCATCGGCATCGCCGGATTCGAGGCGGGCCTTGGCGAGGTAGCGCCAGACTTCCTTGGGGGTTTCGCGGGGTTCCTTGGGATTGGAAACGAGGCCGAGGGATTTGGCGGCGGAGGCGTAGTCGCCGGCGTTGTAGGACTGCATGCCGGACCACTGGATGGCTTGGTCGGGGATGTCGGATTCGTAGTCGCCCTCGATGGCGAGGTGGATTTCGGCAGCAAGTTTCAGCGGGTCCTGGGAGGCGAAGTAGCCGAGGGCGAGCAGGATGCCGGCGTGCTTGCGGTAGGCGTCGGGGCGCAGGGTGCGGGCTTTTTCAAGGAACGGAACGGCTTCTTTGGCGGCGTTGGTTTTCACCTTTCCCCAGCCGATCCAGTAGTTGGCTTCGGCGACGAGGTTGTCGCCGAGGTTTTTGACGTTCTGGAGCAGGCCTTGGTAGCGGACGATCATCTCCGGGATGTTGCTTTCGCTGCGGCGCATACGGGCGGACTCGAGCCAGGCGAAGGAGGCGAGGTCCTCGGGCGTTCCGGCGGCGGTGAGGCGGTCAAAATCGGCGATGGCCTTGGAGGGTTCGGCACTTTCGGCGTAGGCCTTGGCGCGCTTGGCGAGGGCGGACGGGAGGCGTGGGTCGTCAGGGAATTTGGCGATGAACTCGGAGAGGGAACGGATCGCGCCTTGGGGATCGCCGGCTTCGGAGAGGCACCAGCCGCGCTGATAGAGCAGGCCCGGGCGGTTCTTTTCGCTAACGATGGCGGCGTTGATTTCGTTGTAGATTTTGGCGGCCTCGGCGGTCTCCTTGTTGGCGAAGAGGGTTTCCGCCTTCATCATGAGCGCGGTGTGGATGCGGACATCATCCGGGCGGGATTTGCGGTAAAGCTGGAGGAAGGCATCGACCTGGTCGGGGACGTGGCGGCCTTCGATTTGGAAAAAACAAAGCAGCCGGTAGTAGGAGGCGTGGAAGGCGAGGTCGCGCTCGGGTTTGACGAGGCGCTCGACGTCGCGGAAGAGCTGGAGCGCTTCGCTCGGCTGCTTGAGCCGCATGTAGGAGCGGGCGGCGAGCATCAGGCGGTCGGCTTCCTTTTCGCCCTCGGCCTTAAGCGGGCTGCGGCGGAAAATTTCGACGACTTCGCGGTATTCCTTTTTGGCAAAATGGTTGGCCATCAGCGCGGTCTGCGCATCCGGGCGGAAGTCGCCCATGCCTTCGGTGGTGAGGACGAGCTTGAGGTATTTGTCAGCGAGGGTGGTGTCGCCGAGTTTGGTGGCGGTGAGGGCGGCTTGGAGGGCGGCCTCGCCGCGGGTTTTGGCGAGGTGGGGGCCGTTGATGACGGCTTCGAAGAGTTCGAGGGCTTCCTCGAGTTTGCCGGCCTTGAGCGAGAGGTGGCCGAGGGCGACTCTGGATTGCGGGGCGAACAAAGCGCCGGCCGGGTCTTCGACGACTTTGCGGAACGCGCCGATGGCTTCGCGGTCGCGACCGAGCAGGCGGTAGCAATTTCCGGCGAAATAATTCCCGCGCGGCCGGTCTTCGGGCTTGGCGGCGTTGGCGGCGTAGCGCTCAAACATGGGAGCGGCGAAGGCGTATTCACCCTTGTTGTAATGATCGGCGGCGAGGGTGTAGGCGGCGGCGGCGGCCCATTTGCCCTGGCCGTAGCGGTTGAGCAAGGTGCTGAAGCAACGTTTCCCATCATCGATCTGGCCGGACTGGTAGTGGCTGTTTCCAAGATACCACCAGGCCATTTCGGCGTTGGGATGGTTGGGGAAAGAGCTGAGATATTCGGTGAAAATCTGGGCGGCGCGCTGGTAGTAAGCGACGCGGTTCTCCTGGGTGGTGCTCGCTTGGGCGGTGTCGTAGAGGTTTTTTCCGCGCAGGAAAAAATCGTTAGAGGCGTCCGGGGTCAGGGCCGGGTCCACGACTCCGGCCCGCGGAATCTGGGCGATGGCCGGGCTGGCGGCGATGAAGATGAGTGCGAGCGCGCGTTTCACGATACAGGGAGCTTGGTGCGTTCCGGGAAATTTGCCAAGCGAATC
>JBIPND010000167.1:0-6610 GCA_044374015.1 Luteolibacter sp.
TGGAAATATTGAGCTGGAGCCATATCTTGAATATTCCCGGAAACTACTCCGCGAGAGAACACAAACCATGAACGCCGGACTCGCTGAGGTTGCTTCCATGCTTTTGTCTTCGAAAGGCACCGAGGAAGATATCGAGCTGTTAAACTGGGTCATCGAAACCAGGCCGTATGTAGCCGCCCCTGTGATCCGCGAACTGGGGCATCTCAACCGTCGTCTTGGCCTGCCGCAACAAGAACCTCGTCCGGCTTTGGGAAGCAAACCGGCTATCAATGACGCGCCGGACGGAGCTTCTCCAAGGGGTGAACAGAAATCACCCACTGTGACAGCCGAACTGGAGCAGGAGTCAACTCGGTGGTTTGCGTGGTTTCTGGCAGTTCTTGTTGCGGGTGGGCTGTTTCGCTTGTTGTTCAAGAAGCGGAAGTGATTCCTCCACAAGGGATCGAAGGCGGAGAAAAAGCTACAATGGTCGATGGAGAAACATGAATCGGACGGACCGCAAGTTTGCCGAATCCGGCCCGACCATCGCGTCGAACTCCCCGCTCTCGGTGAGTGGCTGGAAATCCGGGCCGGGGAAGCTGAGGTCCGCGGCGGTAAGCTTGAAAGTGACTTTTCGCGATTCGCCTGCATTCAGCGTGATCCTCTGGAACCCGCGCAACTCCTTGAGCGGCCGGGTGATCGAGGCGACCCGGTCGCGGATGTAGAGCTGGAGGGTTTCGGTCGCGGGGTGATCGGCGAGGTTGGTGATTTGCGCGGAGATTTCGAGGATTTCGCCGGGGTGCATCACCTCCGCGCCCGCCGTGACAGCGCCGTAGCTGAATGCTCCGTAAGTCAGGCCGTGGCCAAACGGATAGAGCGCGTCGTTCGCGACATCGAGGTATTTGGACGAGTAGTGGATCGCTGGATCAAATGGCCGGCCGGTGGGTTTCTGGCGGTAGCTCATCGGCAGCTGGCCCACGTGGCGTGGGAATCCCATGGTCAATTTGCCGATCGGCGCGAAATCCCCGAAAAGCACGTCCGCGAGCGCGCGGCCGCCCTCGGTCCCGGGAGCCCACGCGTGGAGGATGGCGGGAAACCGCTCGTGCTCGCGGGAAAGTTCCAACGGTCGCCCGCTGAGGGTGACGAGGACGCATGGCTTGCCGGCCTTGAAGATCGCTCTGGCGAGTTTCCGCTGGCATTTCGGCAGCCGGATGTCCGCGCGGCTCGCGGCCTCGCCGTGCATTTGCCAACTTTCGCCGAGCACGAGAATGACGACGTCGGCTTGACGTGCGATGGTGAGGGCTTCCTCTAACATTTCAGCATCGCCTGACAAAATATCAGATCCGCAGGCATGCAGCACCACGGCGGATTCGCCCACGGCTTCGAGGATTCCATCGAGCGGCGAGACGGCGGAATTCGCATCGCCCGCCGCGATCCAACAACCGAGCATGTCACGCCGGCTGGCCGCGAGCGGGCCGATCACGGCGATGGTGCCGGACTTTTTCAGAGGGAGTGTTAGATGATCGTTTTTCAGCAGCACCATCGATTCCCGCGCGGCCTCGCGGGCGAGACTCTGGTGCTCGGGATTCAGGAAAATTTTCGCGGCGCGTTCCTCGTCACAACGGGCGAATGGGTCGCGGAACAAGCCGAGGTCCCACTTGGTTTCGAGAATCCGCATCACCGCGAGGTCCAGCTGTGCTTCGGAAATTTCCCCGGTTTCCACCAGTGATGGCAGCTCTAGCAAAAACGCTTCGGACACCATATCCATGTCCACTCCGGCGTCCAGCGCCTGGCGTGCGGCGTCGCTTTGGGTGGCGGCGGTGCCATGATTCAGCATTTCGGCAACGGTGTTGTAATCGGTGACGATCCAACCGGTGAATCCCCATTGCTCGCGCAGGATTTCGGTGAGCAGCCAACGGTTGGCGCTGGCGGGAATGCCGTCGATCTCGTTGAAGGCGGTCATCACCGTCCGCGCACCGGCATCGATGGCGGCGCGGTAGGGCGGGAAATAAGTTTCCTCCATCGCCCGCCGGCTCATGTCCACGGTGTGATAGTCCCGACCACCCATCGGCGCGCCGTAGAGCGCGAAATGTTTCACGCAGCCGAGGACCGCGGTGGGATCGGATAGGTCATCTCCCTGATAGGCCTTGACCATGGCGGCGGCGATTTTCGAGCCCAGCCACGGGTCTTCGCCCGCGCCTTCCGCCACCCGGCCCCAGCGGGCGTCCAGCGAGATATCGACCATTGGCGAGTAAACCCAGTGCAGCCCGTCTGCTGCGGCTTCCTCCGCGGCGACGCGCGAGGTTTTCGCGATCAAATCCAAATTCCACGAGCAGGAAAGCCCGAGCGGGATCGGGAAAATCGTGCGGTGGCCGTGAATCACATCGTAGCCGAAAATCAGCGGGATCCCCAGCGGGCTGCGCATGGCGGCTTCCTGAAGCGCACGGGTGGCGGATGGCGTGTAAACATTGAGCACCGCACCACATTTGCCATCGAGAATTCGCGCTTCGAGGTCGGTGGCGTTTTGGATCCCCGTGGCATCCATGCCACCGGAGAGAAGGTTCAACTGCCCGGCCTTGTCAGGGATCGTCATCCGGCTGAGAAGTTCACGGAGGAAAGCGGCTTTATCGGTCATGAGGCTGGGCACAGGGCTGAGATTCAGCCGATGTCCGCGACGAGGGAAGCCCGATTGTCAAAGTGCTGAAAGAGTGACCGCGCTGAAATCGTAAAGATCAACATGACAGCTTCTAACAACCGTTTCCGGAACCGGTTCTGGGTCGCTGCATTTGGAGTCGCAATCTGCGCAGCGGTCCCGGCGGGTGCTCAAATTCCTTTTCCGACTCCGGGTGGCGAGATGCTCCTGTTTGAATCCACCGCGGCGGCCCGGGTGGTGGAAAAAGTGCGGTCCGCCACTCCCGGAGTGGTCGTCGAAATTTTCGTCAAGCGGGGTGAAACCGTGCAAAAAGACCAGGTTCTCGGTCATACCGAATTGGATGCCACCAAGCTCCAGCTCGACCTTGCAAAACGCCTGCGCGACACCAAGTCGAACGTCGAAGCTGCGCTCAGTCAGGCCGAAGCCTGGAGCGTGACCCGCCAGGAGATCGAAGAGGCGGTGCGCAAGCGCGATATCAACAAGTCGCGACTCGACTGGGCAACCGCGATGGAAAAGATGTATCAGGCGAATTACCAAGCGCAGTTGGAAGCCGAAAACGTCCAGGAAATCAACTATCAGTATTGGAAGCTGCAATACGAAAAACGCTTTTTCCGGGCCCCAGCGTCCGGGGTGGTTTCCGAGGTGGTGACGGATATCGGCAAGCCGGTCAATTATGCGACGCATCTTTTCACCATCAGCAATGAAGACACCTATTCCTTGCCAATCAGCGTGCCCGCCCCCCTTGCCAAATCGGTGGTTCCCAACGATCACCTGCCCGTCCGCACCGCCGATGGCAAATCCGTGAACCGCGCGGTGGTGGACAGCGTGAGTGACGACCCGCGTGCCACCGGCGCGAAAATCATCCGGCTGCTGGTGCAGGCGGCGGATTTTCCGGCCACACTGCGGCCGAAACTCACCGGCATGAAATTCGACGTGCTGCTGCCGCAAGTGGCGGGGGATACTTTTAAATACTGACAGATGTCCTCGGACCGGAGCGCGCCCGGCTAGCGGAAATAGACCAGCTTGACCTCCGCGCACTTTGCCGCCGCGAGTTTGGCGAGCGCCGAGATGAGCGAACTGGGGGGATGTCCCTAGGTACTCCAGCGGGGTCTCGACTCGCTGTTCCGGCACACGCCACCCACCGCCCTGATCATTGGCGATGCGGTGCTATTTTTCGCCGTCCAGCAGCACCTCGCCCGGCTCGGGTTGCTGGCCCCGGAGCATGTCTCGCTGGCCTGCACCGATGCCAGTCCGTCTTTCGAATGGTGTCGTCCGACGATTGCCCAGATCGATTGGGACTTCCGCCCGCTGATCAAGCGGGTGGTGAACTGGGCGAACCACGTGAGTCGCGGCAAGGACGACCGCCGCAAAAGCAGCACCCAGGCCAGGTTTGTCTCCTGCGGCACGATCGGGCCGCTGCCTTGAGCCCTGATCCTCTTGTATCCATTTCCCGCACGGTTGGAGGAATCTTCGGTCCCAACGGGACCTTTCATCGCAGCCCGGCACCCAGTGCCGGGTTATTGGCATGGGTATGGGATCCCGTCCTGTAGGGACGGTTCATGCTAGAGGCGGCGTCGGGAGTTCGAGACGGCGGCTTCGGGCATTGGCTCCTCTCCCTCATGACTTCCCGATGGGGACGCGGGGATTCCCTGGAATTCCGACCCGGCACTGGGTGGCGGGCTTCGATGAGCCGTCCCGTGGGGACGAGGAGCGGGGCATGTGGATAAAGATCAGGGCGATGCCTTGGGCTGCGATAGACCGCGCCGTTGACGTTGATGTAGTTGACGGTTGTGGCAGTGGTGGATTGCAACCGGAGTGTCCCGGTCCCTTCAAACGTGATGGGACCAGTGCCAATGATGCCGGTCGTATTTCCCGAGTTGCTCAGTCTTAACGTGCCAATCAAGCGGACAGCCCGGATCGTCCATGACTCTTTTTGGGTGACCCGCTTGAGGTATGGGTAGCCTGTCGCAGTGGCGTGGAACCGGCCGTTCAGGCGGGCGGTCCGCCCTGCACCACGCATTCCTTGCCCACTGCCTCGCACCACAGGCGGTAAATGTGGACCACGTTGCCGCGGGCACCCGTTAGAGGAAGCTTGAGGAATCCCTGCCGCTGGGCCGCTTCAAAAAGAATCCGCTCCTTGTGGGTGAGCCGATGGCCGATCCCCCGGTTGCCGATCCGGGCGCGGGTCGGCAAGCCGCGGCTCAGCTTTTCCACATCGTCTTTTTCCGGGCGCGGCATGATGACCGAAGATGGGCGGCGATCCGGGCCGCGCAAATTTTTTCGGAGCGCGTGGCGGCGTCAGCACCAGGCATTATTCCGGTTTCAGATGCCGCACCAGGAATTCCGCGCGGCGGCGTTTGCCGTAAGGGGTTTCCGCCGCGCCGTGACCGGCGTTCATGATCGGGAGAAACTCGAAATCCTTGTCGGCCTGCTGCAGCGCGTGCACAACTTGTGCGGTGGAGGCCGGATCGACGTTGCTGTCCATTTCACCGACGATGAGCAGCAGCTTGCCCGACAATTTCGCAGCGTGGGTGACGTTGGAATTGTGGTCGTAGCTTTCATCCACCGGCCAGCCCATCCACGCTTCGTTCCACCAGATTTTGTCCATCCGGTTGTCATGGCAGCCGCAGTCCGAGACCGCCACTTTGTAAAATCCGCCATGATGCAGCATGCCGGCGAGCGCGTTCTGGCCACCGGCGCTGCCGCCAAAAATCCCGACCCGATCGAGATCCATCCACGGGCGCGTCGCCGCCGCCGCCTTGATCCAGGCAATGCGGTCCGGGAAGCCGCCGTCTGATAGATTTTTCCATGCGACATCGTGGAACGCCTTGCTCCGCCAGTTGGTGCCCATGCCGTCGATCTTCACCACGATGAAGCCGAGCTCGGCCATCGCCCGCATTCCGGACCAGGGCGTGAAATTCTTCGGCACGAAAAAATCGTGAGGTCCGGCGTAAATGTCCTCCACCACCGGGTAATGTTTCGCGGGATCGAAATTCGTGGGACGGACGATCACGCCATGAATGTCCGTCTTGTCGTCGCGCCCTTTGGCGACGAACCGTTCGGCGCGGCTCCAGCCGGTGGTTAGCAACTGGCTGTCATCCGCGCGTTCGAGTTCGGCGACGAGCGAGCCGTCGTCCGCCCGCCGCAGCTCGACCACCGGCGGATGGTCGGCGCGCGACCAGGTGGCGGTTAGAAATTCGCCGTCGGGTGAGAATTCGATGCGGTGGTTGCCATCGCTGGTCGTTAGACGGGTGAAACCGCTGCCGTCGAAGTTCACGCGGGCGAAGTGCATGTGATAGGGATCCTGGCCGGTCACGCCCATGACCTTGAGCAGCAGCTGGCGCTTGCCGGCATCCACGTTCACCACCTCGCGGACATTCCACTTGCCGCGGGTGATTTGTTGTTTGATATCGCCCGAGACGGAGTCGAGCAGATAGAGATGATTGTGACCGTCGCGCTCGGAGGCCCAGAGGATTTCGCCGGTTTCCGGGAGGTGGTGGATGAAGGATTTCTGCGAGTAATCGATGAAGGTCTTACTAACATCTTCGAACACCGTCCGCGCCGATCCCGAGTCCGCGCGGATGCCGACGAGGCGCAGCAGCTGGTGGCCGCGCTGGTTGTAAACGAAGGAAAATTCCGAGGAATCCGCGGTCCACGAAAGATCGCGGATCGCCCACGGGTTGGCGAACAGCTCCGTGTGGATCGGGATTTCCCGGCGGCTTTCGATTTCAAACAACCGGGGCATCGGCTGCTCGATCGGGTCGCCGGGCTTGACGTAGTTGAGGGTTTTGAGATCGGGCTGCACGGCGTCCGGCGGTGATGACTGGACGATGTGGATTTGCCGGGTCGCCACCTTCTTCGCGCGGAAGGCGACCAGTTTTTTCGAATCCGGCGACCAATGCAACGGGCCGCTGAAACTATCATCGGCGGTGCCATCCGTGCTAACAGGAATTGCCGCGCCGCCCTTCGCCGGTTCGATGA
>JBIPND010000168.1:0-6596 GCA_044374015.1 Luteolibacter sp.
CTTCCGCAACTTCCGCGTCAAAAAACTCTAACGCCGCGTCCCCCCAAGCTCCCTCCGTGAGAGTCCCCCCGCCCCTCACACCTCATCAATCCGCGGAACGCTGCGCGCCTTCTGGCGCCTTCACGCCAAGAAGCGAATTTCTAACAATAACTCGCTTGATTACTTGCACCTTGCGCCAGTGCCTTGGCGTGACAGACCGAAATCGTGGGTGCAGGCGGAGGGGGATCCGGGACTTTAATCAGCCAGTTGGGCTGCGAAAAAACGCAGGGAGTCGGCGAGGTGGTCGTTCCAATATTCCCAGCTATGTCCCCCGGGATACTCTTGGTAAAAGTGCGGGATGTTGGCGGCGTCGAGTTCGAGATGCAGTCGGCGATTGGATTCCAAAAGGTCGTCGTCTAGCCCGCAATCAAACCGCAGGGGCGGCAAGCTGTCCGCGTTGGCCTTTAGGCAATGAATCACTTCTAGCGGTTGATCCTCGATGAGATCGAAGAGGCCTGATCCTTCGAGGACAAACTGCTGGAGATCGGCCGCGTTGGTCACACTGCTGTGAGCGCTGATCGCGGCGTAGCGGTCAGCATTGAGGGCACCGATGCGCAGGGCTCCGTAACCACCCATGGACAGGCCACAGAGGAATTGGGGGGCGTGCTGAATCGCGGGAGCCACCAATGCAGCGGCTGCGGGCACCTCGTCCACAATCCAAGACCGATAGTCCGCGTCGGCATGGCGCAGGTAACCCGAGCCATCACCCCACAGACCGTCTGATGGCATCGCCAAGGCCAGCGGTGGCAGCTTTTCCTCGACCATCAGACGTGTCAGCACCGCTTGCGCCCCGCCTTTGAAAAGCCAGGCCCAGTGGCTGCCATAGACGCCGTGGAGCAGGGTGACGAGGGGCAGTCGCTGACCTTCCATACCGAACGGCACCACCACCGTCAGATCGGCCCGGCGGCGTAGAGCGGGAGACTTGACCGTGATAAAATGCACGCCTCGAGGAGCGTAAACCGGATCGGAGATTTCAACGCTAGGAAAAGTCATGGATCAGGTGGGCTGAACGGAGAAGTCGGAGTCGTCGAGGGAGCGGAGGACGAGCTCGCGGGGGACGCAGAAGTCGTCCATTTGCAGGCATTGGATGACGCCGCTAGCGATGTGATCGGGCTTGAGAAAGAGCTGTTTGGGGGCTTCGCGTGCGGAGGCGTCGTCCCAGAAAGCGGTATCGACACCGCCTGGGAGCAGGGCGGTGACGCGGATGCGATGGGGGGCGGCTTCCTCAGCCAGGCCTTGGGTGAAGCCGCGCACGCCCCACTTGGCGGCGCAATAGACCGTCTCGCTGGGGATGCCGCGTAGGCTGGCGGTGGAGATGATGTTGATGATATGGCCCTGCCGCTGCGGGATCATGGTGCGTAGGGCGGCTTGGGAGCCGAGGATGGTGCCCTTGAGGTTCACGGCGAGCATGAGGTCGATCTCCCGCTCGGTGTAGTCAGTGATCCAGCGATGGCGGGCAAGGCCGGCGTTGTTGATCCAAATGGTGATGGGACCAAACCGCTGTTCGGCGGTGGCGACAAGGTGGGCGATGGAGTTGGGCTGGGTGACATCGCAAACGACGGGAAGGGTATGCTCAGTCCCGAGGTCTTGGCTGGCTTGGGCGAGCGCGGTCTCGTTGAGATCTGCCAGTACGACCCGAGTTCCTGCGGTGGTGAGGGCTTTGGCGATGGCGAGCCCGATGCCTTGGGCGGCTCCGGTTACGACGGCGGTTTGATGAGTCAGGTTCATGCAGTGGAAGATTCGCTACAGGTTGCCGTGGCAGAAGGGGGGTGCCACTGTGATTTCAAATTGCGGATTTTCGGGAAATGCCGCCGCGTGCCACGGCTTCGCTGGTGTTACGGCAGGTGTTACGGTATTCCCGCGGGCTGCGGCCGTAGCGCTCACGGAAACGGCGGTTGAAATTCGAGAGGTTGGAGAATCCGCTGGCATAGGCAATCTGGGTCACCGAGCCATCGCTTTCCGTCAGAAGCCGGCATGCGTGGCCAAGCCGCACTTCGGTGACGAATCGCGTGAACGTCTTGCCCAACGCCCGTTGAAACAACCGGCTGAAGCACGCGGGCGACATCCGCAATTGATTTGCGACCTCGGCATGATTGAGGTTATTATCCATATATTTCCTCAGGATGATATCGCAGGCCTCCTGGATCCGCTCGCCTCGCCCAAGCTTGGACGCTCTCATCAGATACCCGGCACTCGCCAGCGGAAGCGGCTCCGGGGCATCCAACAGAATCGCGGCCAACCCGAACAACGCGGCCAATCGCGCCGGGCCGGTCGTTTCCCCGATCCGTCGCATCTGGCAAACGGCTTTCCCGGACGTCTCAGGGGCATACAGAAAGCCGGTCGAACAGCGGCCCATGAGCCCCAGGAACCCGCTCAGTTCATCCGCCCACCCGAAGCGGGCTTCAAGTTGCTGGAGCGAGAGGTGTATCACCACCGCCTGCGCCTTGTCTTCCGGCGGCTCATCATTGTGGAACACATGGGGCAGGTTGGCTCCAAGCAGGTAAAATTGCCCTTCATCGAAAGACCCGATCCGGTCCCCGATCACGCAGGTGCCACGACTCTTCTCGATAAAGACCAATTCGATTTCGGGATGGAAATGATAGGGGTGGTCGAAGCACGGCAACACCAGGGATTTCACGTCCGTCAATTGGTCTTTCATCACCACAAGGGACTCATACTGCGCTCTCATGATTGTCAAATGCTGGAGTGATCGCCTGAAAAGTCAACAAAAGGTCAATAAAGTATCGAAAAGAGTACAACCAAGTAGTGGATTTTAAAAACGGGTTACCACATGATCAGCGGGACATGGCGAACGCAGTGGATCATTCCAGACCCGGTAGCCCGCCAACTCCCGTCCAACGCCTCTCATCCAACCAATCCAACCCGTCCACGATCATGAAAACCAGACGACAATTCTTACAAACCAGCGTGGCTGCAGCCATGGCTGCAGCCGGCTCGTCCGCGTACGGCCAAGGCGGCACCCGCAAGCTCCGCATCGCCGGCATCGGTGTCGGCGGCATGGGCGCAAGCAACATCGGCAACCTCGCCAGCGAGAATATCGTCGCCCTCTGCGATGTCGACCACCTTCGTGCGGCTGGAACGTTCAATCAATTCCCCGAGGCCAAACGCTGGTCGGATTTCCGTGAAATGCTCGAAAAGCAACCGGAGATCGAAGCCGTGATGATCGCCACGCCGGATCACACACACGCGTCGATCGCCCTCGCTGCGCTCAAGGCGGGGAAACACGTCTTCTGTCAGAAACCCCTCACGCACGACATTTACGAGGCCCGCGTCCTCGCCGCCGCCGCGCGGCAGGCCAAGGGCTGCGTCGCCGTGATGGGCAATCAATACCATTCCTCCGTCGGCATGCGCCTCGTGAACGATTGGGTGAGCGCCGGAGTGATCGGCGAGGTGAAGCGCGTGATTGCCTGGTGTTCGCTCAACTACCAGCCACTCGGTAGCGCCGGGTATTCCACCCTCACCGACCGCCCGCCCGCCGAGCACCCGCCGGTGCCCGACACGCTCGATTGGGACCTGTGGCTTGGCCATGCCAAAGAACGCCCCTATCACCCCACCTATCACCCCGCCCGCTGGCGCGCGTGGTGGGACTTCGGTTGCGGCATGATGGGCGACCGCGGCGTGCACACGCTCGATGCCGTATGCCGCGCACTCGACCTATCAAAACCTTCCTCCATCGAGCGCCTATCCATCGAGGGAGCCAACGAATTCATTCACCCGGACAAGGCGCACATCCGCTACCGTTTCCCCGCACGCGGAAATTTCCCGGCCATGGAGCTGGATTGGTTCTCCGGCGAGCGCCCCGCCGAGGTCGATGAACTCATCGAAAACGGTAAGGCCGGCGATGGTGAGGGCGGCGCCTTGATGATCGGCACACGCGGCATGATCAGCCACGGCACCACCCCGGCCAGCAGTCTGGCCTTGCACCCGGCCGACTTGCTGAAGGAGGCCAAGGCTGCCCCGGCCACCATGCCCGAACTACGCGGTAGCCACGAAGCGATCTGGGTCGCCTGCAAGGGCGAGGGACCAGTTTCCTCGGGCTTCGAGTATGCCGCCGGCCTCACAGAACTCACCCACCTCGGCAACCTCGCCATCAACCTTGGCGGCACCATCGAATGGGACGCCGCGAAATGCCAAGCCACCAACCGCCCCGAAGCCGCCGCCATCATTCGCCGTCCGCGCCGCGCGGGTTGGGAATTGGAATGACCCCGTCCCATGAACGACTCCCCAACTCGCGACCCGTTTTCCGATGTCCGCCGCAACGCCGGCGTGATGCAATGCCCGTTCCACGGCGAAACCATCACCACGCTCCTGCGCCACGGCGACGTGAGGCAGGCGGCGAAAGACTGGCAGACCTTCAGCTCCGACGCGCCGTTCCGCGTGCCCATCCCGTCCGAGGAAAAAGTGCGCACGATGCGCCAGTTGCCGATCGAAACCGACCCGCCCGCCCACGGCGAATACCGCGCCATCGTCGATCCGTTTTTCCAACGCCCGAAGTCGCCGGAGTTCATCGCCAATATCGAATCGATCATCGACGGGATGGTGCGGAACGCATTGCGACGCGATGAGATCGAAGCCGTTTCGGAATTCGCGTTGCCGCTGCAATCGCGCGGGCTCACCCATCTGCTCAACATGCCCGAGAGCGAGGCCGACGTCTGGATCGGCTGGGGGATCCACGTATTCAAAGTGACCGGTGGTGAATTCAAGCCCGGCAACGTTCTCGAGGATTACCTGCACGCCCAATTCGACCGCGCCGAACGCGAACCGGGAGACGATTTCTTCAGTGCGCTAACAGAAGCGGATTATCAGGGCCGCAAGCTCAGCCGCGACGAATGCATGGGCTTCGCCAACCTCGCCTTTGCCGGCGGGCGCGATACCATCATCCACACCGTCTCTTCCATCCTCGACCACTTTGGAAGGCACCCCGAAGGACTCGACTTCCTCCGCGCCGACCCCAAACGCATCACGCTCGCCAGCGAGGAGTTTTTTCGCGTCTTCATGCCGCTCACCCAGATCGGCCGCGTCTGCCCGGCTGACACCACCATTCATGGAGTCACCGTCCCCGCTGGCGAGCGCATCGGCCTCTGCTGGGCCTCCGCGAATCACGACGACGCGGTGTTCGACTCGCCCGACGAAATTCGTCTCGACCGCAAACCCAACCCGCACGTCTCCTTCGGCTTCGGCCCTCACCTGTGCCTTGGTGCCGCCCACGCCCGCCTCATCGTCCGCACCTTGCTGGCCAAACTCGCCGAACACGTCGGCCGCATCGAAATCCTCGAAGCGGAACACCGCCTCGAATCCGAACCTCAATTCACCCGCGTCGTCGGCTTCGCAAATCTCCGCCTGCGCATGGAGGTGATGCCGACACTCAGCCGCCATTGATCAATGGCATGAGCGCCTCCGTCCAGCGACGGTAGCCTTCCTCGTTCGGATGCAGGGCATCGGGCATCACTTCTTTTGGCAGCGCACCGTCGGGCGCGAGAAATGCGGCGGAAATATCGTGGAAATCGATGTAATCGCGCTCATTGAGCCCAGCGAGAATGGTGTTGATGCGGTCGTTGTGGAGGCGCATCGGATCGTCGGCCGTTTCGCCACGCGGGAAAATGGCGTGGAGGATGATGCGGGTGTTGGGCGAACGGTCGTGGATGTCCTCGCAGATCATGGCGATGGCATCGGCGGTCTCTTCGGGCGGGCGGCTCGGGTCGTGCCCGGTGTTGTTGGTGCCGATCATGACCACGGCGGTTGCCGGTTGGAGATCTGCGGGCCATTCGTTCTGTTTGATGCGCCAGAGGACCTGTTGGGTGCGGTCGCCGGAGTAGCCCAGGTTGAGGACCTTGAGCGGCGCGATGTGCTTGTCCCACAAGGCCTTGCCGGCGGCTTCCCATCCCTGGGTGATCGAGTCGCCGACGAACACGACGTCGATGTCCGCCGCACGATTGGCGACCTCGTTTTTCTTTTCCTGGTGCCGCTCGCGCCACCAGCCGTCCTGGCGTGGCACCGGAACGGTGGATTCGGACGCGCGGTAACGGGCGCGGGCGGCGTGGACGCGCCCGGTCATCATTTCCATGATTCCGGCGTATTCCGGGTCGTCGTGGAAACTGCGTATTTCCAGTGGATCGGCGACGAGATCCATGAGGTTCCACTCATCAGTTGCGGGGAAATGGATGAGTTTGTAACGCTCGGTGGCGACGCCGAAATGTTGGGCGACTCTGTGTTCGCCGACTTCGTAATACGAGTAGTAAAGGTCTTCCCGCCAGTCGGTTCCGGCACCGGTCAGGAGCGGCATCAGCGAGCGGCCTTGCATGCGTTCCGGTGCCTGCGCTCCGGCGATTTCAAGGAACGTCGGCGCGTAGTCGATGTTCTGGATGAGCTTGTCGACGCGGGTGCCCGGGGTGACGACGCCCGGCCAGCGGATGAGGAATGGCATGGCGAACGATTCCTCGAACATCCAGCGCTTGTCATACCAACCGTGCTCGCCGAGGTAGAACCCCTGGTCCGACGAGTAGATGACAATGGTGTTGTCGGCGAGCTTGTGTTCT
>JBIPND010000381.1:0-4175 GCA_044374015.1 Luteolibacter sp.
GCCGCCCTGAAATACTCCGACCGCCCGGCGACAACTGCGGGTAAAGCCAGCGTCGCAAAATCCCCCAATGTGATCATCATCGGCTCCGATTCCCTCCGCGGTGACCGGCTCGGGGTCGCCGGATATCGCCCGCAGCGCAGCGACGGACTTGCCGCCGGAGGCGTTTCGCCGGTGATCGACGCGCTCGCCGCGCGCTCCGTCCGATTTGAAAATTGTTACACCTCGATCGCGTCCACCATCGAGTCCGGGACGCAGCTGATGACCTCCCAATACCCGCAAAGCCACGGCATCCGACAAATGTATCCGGAGCGGAAAACCGTGGAGGCCGCCATCGCGCGGACCGTGCCGATCGCCAGCGTGCTGCGCGAAAAAGGCTACGACACCGCCACCATCGGCGACTGGTGCGCCGGCTATCACGAGGTCATCCCGCTCGGTTTTGAACACATCTCGGTCTCCAGTTTCGACAATTTCAAAATCTACATGAGCCAGGCCGTGGTGATGGCGCACTTCGTGGTGCCGCTTTATTTCGACAACGCCCTCGGTTACAAAATCTTCCCCAAGCTCGGTTCCTTCGCGCAATTCGTCACCCCGGAAGTGGTCACCGCACGGGTGGAGAAGCGCCTTGCCGGCGTTGCGAAAAACCAAAAACCCTTTTTCTGGCACGTGTTCTATTCCTGCAACCACCTGCCCTACCGCAGCCCGGAGCCCTACAACACCATGTTCGCCGATCCGCTCTATCAGGGAGCCAACCGCTACGGCGTGGACTTCGACATCGACTCCTTCATCGGCGGCACCGACTTGGAATCCAAATGGAAGGCGCTGCCGCCAAAGGAGGTCCAACAAATCCGCGCGCTCTACGACGGCTGCACCCGGCAATTCGACGACTGCGTCGGCAGGATCCTAGCCGCCCTGCAATCGAACGGACTGGCAGACAACACCATCGTCATCGTCACCTCCGACCATGGCGACGACCACTACGAACCCGGCGTCACCCTCGGCCACGGCCTCACCTTCAACGGCGGCCTCCAGGCAAACCACGTGCCGATGATCGTCCACGTCCCCGGCGTCGCCCCGCGCGTCATTCCGGAAACCGTGCGCCTGATCGATGTGGTGCCGACCGTCGCGGAGCTGCTAGGCGCTGACCCGTCGCCGACCTGGCAGGGCCAGAGTTTCGCCGGGTGGATTCGCAACACCGAGCCTCCCGTTCACCGCCCGTTTTATGGCGAGACCGGATTTCCCTTCATCCAGTTCACCGTGCCCGGCGTCGAGCGGCCGAAACTCCCGCCGATGGACGAGCTCACCCGCATCGACAAAGACTACAACTACCAGTTCGTGCTCAAGGCGGAGTACGAGGATGCCCTCGTCAACGCCAAACAACGCTGCCTCAAAACCCGCCACTGGAAGCTCGTCTGCACCCCCACCGCCCAAGGCGGGCGCCACTTCGGGCTCTTCAACATGGCCGCGGATCCCCACGGCCAGACCGAACTCGCCGCGTCCCGCCCCGATGTGCTCACCCCGATGCGGACCGCCCTCGAACGCTGGATGGACGATCAAATCGAGTCTTCCATCGCGGAAATTTTCCCCGCCGGAGAGCCCGAATAAAAACCCGCGCACGGATTGCCGCTTGAGTTCCCACCACGCCGAAGACAGCCTTTGCCCAAGTCCTCCATGAAATTCCACGCATCGCTCATCGCGCTCACCTTCACCGCCAGCCTGCACGCGGCGGAAACCCCGAAAGTTTTCCTGGGGCTGCTAGAAGCGAACATTCCGGTGCGCGCGCAAATCGGCGTGGTCCTGCCACCGCCGGAAATCGACAAGTACGTCGCCAAGGTCGAAGCGGCCGCCCGCAAGGATCCCAAGTGGTTTCGCGAATTCTCCGGCTCCGCCACTCCCGGTGCGCCGCTGCCCTTCGACGAGCGCCTCGGCCTCACCAAGGAGGAATACGACGAATACCTCAAACTCTGGGAGAAACGCGAATTCAAGGGCGTCGAGGAGGTGATGCTGCTGCTGCGCAAAAGCTCCGGCGAAACCTGGACCATCAGTTCCACCGGCGGTGCCAGCACTCTAACCACCCTCCGCTACTCCCCCAAGGACGACCTGTTCCGCTCCCCCAACGGTGAGTTGAAACGCATCAAGGACATCGCGGCGGAATCCACCAGCATCCTCGGTGCCTGGAGCGGATTCGAGTGGAAATTCGAAGAGGACACCGGACTTGGCAAGATCAAGGAAAACCTCGCGATCGGCCGCTTCGCCGACAAAAAACACGGGCTCATCGTCTACCGGGCCCAGGAACTCTCCAGCGAAGGCACGCGATTGTTAGACAAGAGCCTGGTGGTCCGCTTCGTCCTCGGCAAAGCCGGCCAAGTCAAGGAAACCGCCAAACCCTTGCCCAAAAAGTAAGTCATGGAAGCCGAAGCCCCGATTGGCGAAAACCGCCGGGGCTTCCGCCGCTGGAAATGGCTGGTGCTCGCTCCACTGGTTCTAACGATGTTCAGCTTCATGCTCAGCAATCTGCTGCTGCTCACGCCGTGGGCGCGCGGCTGGATCGCGGCGAAAATCGAAAAGCAAACCGGGCTGGAAACGCGCGTCGCCGGCGCCTCCTGGTCGCCGTGGGGCGGTGCCTCGCTCCACGGGGTCGAGCTCCTGCAACCCGCCGCCCTGCGTGCCGCCATCGCGAGCCCGCTGGCCCGCATCGACACCCTGCAAGTCACCCCCGTCTGGCGGGCGTGGCTGCGCGGCCGGCTCGAAGTGCGCTCGATTTCGCTAGATACTCCGCGCCTGGTGATCCCATTGGAACTGCTCTCGCACCTAACCCAGTCCAAGACTCCGCAACCTCCAGCCCCGCCGCAGCCGCCCGCCGTTGCAGCCGCTCCCCCCCCCCCCGCCGCGGCCGTTCCACCGGCCGCCCCGCCCCAACCACCACCGCCGGTCGCCGCCGCCCCGCCGCCGTTGCCCGCTCCGCCGCCCCAACCCACGGGCTGGATCCATTTAAAAAACGCCTCGTTCTCGATCGTCTCAGTTAGATCGAAGACGCCGCTTTTTGAAATTGCCAAAACCACCGGCTCGCTCCCCATCGCCGGCGACCCGGCGCAGTCGGTTTTGAAAATTTCATCCGTCTCATTGGCCGGAAACCCGGCATTCACCAACCTCTCACCCACGTTGGAATGGAAGCACCCGGTTCTATCACTCAAGCCGCTCGATCTGGAAATCCACGGCTGCGAATTTCTCATCGCCGGCAAAATCGCCAGCCACAGCGGCCTGCCGATCCAGCTCGAAGCCAAACTGCCAAAACAAGCACTGCCCCCGGTCACCCTGCCCTTCGACGGCCGCCTCGAATCCGAAGCCATCGCCGTGAATGCCGCCTTCCGCGGGTTGCTGCTCGCCCCTCCGTCCTGGCAGGGCAATCTCGTTGCGGAGTGCGAAGCCACCTCCATCCGCCTCGGCGGGCATGACGTGAAGTTCGACCGCGGCGGGGCCGTCACCGTGCTGCGCGGCGGCCTGCTTTCCTGCGTCGATGCCCGCTTGATCGGTGACGAACTTTCACTGTTAGGCAACGCCACCGTGCGCGGCGACGGTCGGGCCGCCGCCGCCCTCCGCCTCGTCGCGCCTCCCGCGAACCTCGAAGGGATTGTCAAAAAGGCGTTTTCCACCGTGGAATCCCCTTCCCTCACGCCGCTCGGCACGCCACAGCGCAGCGCCTTTGATCTGGAAGCGTTCGGCAATCTCAACCAGCTTTTCCTCCGCCTCGGCAGGGATGGCCCGATCCTGAATCTGAAAAACTAACAACCACTCATGAGAATCATCGCCGGAAAAGCCGGACGCATCGCCATCAAGGTGCCCTCGGCCGTCGCCCGCCCCACCACCGACTTTGTCCGCCAAGCGGTTTTTTCCATCCTCGGCGAGAAGGTGGAACACGCCCGGGTGCTCGACCTCTACGCCGGCTCCGGCGCGCTCGGGCTCGAAGCGCTGAGCCGCGGCGCGGCCACCTGCACCTTCGTCGATGAACACCGCCAAGCCACCCAGGTGATCACCGAAAACCTAACCAAGGCGCGGCTCGGCGGCGGCCACCCGGTGAAATCCGAGGTCCAGCTGTTCCTCAAGCGCGACGCCGCCAGCTACCATCTCATCTTCGCGGATCCGCCGTATTGGAAATACCACGGCGACAAGGACCACGT
>JBIPND010000169.1:0-6575 GCA_044374015.1 Luteolibacter sp.
TGAGGAATTGGTTGCGTTTGAAATCCCGCTCGATCACGCCGAAGCCGACCGCGTAGCGCGCCGGGATCCCCGCTTCGCGCAGCAGCAGGGTGGTGGCGGTGGCGAAATATTCACAATGCCCGGTCCGCGAGGTGGTGAGGAACTGGCTGATACCGCTCGGATTGACGGCCACCTGGCTGGGGCTGTAAATGGATAAGTTGCGCGAGTATCTGAAATTTTCCGCAAACCAGTTGCGCAGCAGTTCGAGCTTCGAGCGCAAGTCCGGCGCGTCGTATAAACCGATGTCGAGAGCGGTTTGGCGGATGGTTTTGCGTTCGTTGCCTTGGATTTGGAAGTCCTCCTGAGGCAGCGGCGGGCCTTCCGGGTTGGTGCCGCCTTTCCAGAGCACGCGGCCGTCGATCACCGAGGATTTCGGAAACACTCGGACGCTGCCGAAGGTGTTGCGGTCGATGCCGTCGAGGACGAAATCGCGCAAACTCGCGGTGTCGCCCGGGAGTGGCAGCGGCGTTTCGTTGGCCGCCGTGCCGCGCAGGTTGAAGCGCGGCAACGCGTCGGCCACCGCTTCCAGCCCGGCATCTTCCTTGACGATGAAAAACACCCCGCCGTCGCTGGCCGGGCGGGTGGTCAAGTCTTGGAAATCCAGTTCCGCCACCCGCTGGTTTTCCCAAATCGACGTCCGATAGTTGTTGTAACTCGCGGTCCGCAACAAGCGCGGCGGTGCCGTGCCGGCAGCCGGGGTGACCCGCCAGACAATGTCGGGCGATTGGGAGATGCGCCCGGGTTTTCCGATCAGCGTGCTGACCGAGTTGGGATCAAATTTCGCGGTGCCGACCATGCCGCCGCTGCTGATCCAGTCCTCCGCCCGTTTCAGGGCGGTCTGGCCCGCCACCGCCAGGCCGCCGGCAATGGCCAGCGCGAGCAGCAGCGCCAGCGGGCGGCCACGGGTGTGGGAGAGCAGCAAAACGCCTGCCAGAACCAACGCTCCGGTTAGAAACGCCCAGTCATTCGCGCCGGCGCGGCTCCCCAAGGTGGAGGCCACCAACGTGGTGACGAAGTAGATGTTGCCGAAATTGATGCGCACCACCGCCTCGGTGAGGCCGAGCCGCAGGTTGCGTTTCCGGCGGTGTTTTGCCAGAAAGGAAAAGGTATTGAGCGCCAGCGAGTCACGCAGACCGAAGGATTGCACGAACTGCATCGGCAGCAGCAGCGGCGGCAGCCAGGTGAGCAGATTCGGCAGCGCCGTCAGCCGGCTGCCATCCAGCCAGATGAGCACCGTGGCCAGCCCGATGCCGATCGCCGTGAACTGCCACGCCTTGCCGCATGCCTCGTCGTCAAATTCCCAGCGCACCCGCACCCAGTGCGCGGACTCGATGCACAGCGCGAGAAACAGCCCGATGAACGGCCGGTCCGTCATCGCTCCCCAAAAGAGCAGCGACGCACCTAGCAGATACCGGGGTGGTGGATGGATGGCGTTGATGGGGAAATGTTAGTTCGCGGTGAGCAGGCGGTTGGGCAGGCGGCGGAGATCGCGGGCGAGGTTGCCGGATTCGAGCCAGTGCCCGGGCACTCCCGCGGGTGGCGGACCGATGCCGATGACCAGCGGCGCGCAGATCACGGCGTTGCGGGTGAGCGTTTGCAGAAACCTGGCTTTGGCCTCGTCCCAGCCGTTGAAAATCACCAGGCAGGACGTCAGGTCCTCGCGGTGGCGCAGCACCAGTTGCGCGAGGGATTGATAGTTTTCGGTCCTCTCCGGGGTCACACCGGTAAGCACTTCCAAAAGCTTTTCCGCCCGTTCCAAGCCCCGTCCGGCGGTCACCAGGTGGGCTTCGTTTTTGATGAACATCAGGTCGAGCAGCGACTCGCTGGTATCGATCGACGAGGCGAACGAGGCCGCCACCGAGATCGCCTCCTCGAATTGTTGGTCGGAGCGATCGCAGGAAAGCGTGTCGAGGATCAGGCCGTAGCGCGGATAGTAGGTGTCCTCCAACTCCTTGACGATCGGCCGCCCGGTGCGCGCCCAGCTTTTCCAATGAATCTGGCGCAGCGGGTCGCCCGGCCGGTAGTCGCGCAGGCCGACGAATTCGCCCGAAGTGCCGATGGCATTGGTGTTCGCTTCCCCGGTGATCTTGAAAGCCGCCCCGCCCGGCAGCTCGATCGGCGGCAGCGGAAAGCGCCGTGGCAGCACCAGCAGGGTCGCCGCCGGAGCCTTCACCTTGCGGCATTTTTGAAAAAGCCCGAACGGGTCCGGCAGCAGCAGCCGCAGGTCATCGAAGCGGATCACCCCGCGCCGCAGCGGGGTCACTTCGATGGTGATTCTGCTGGGCAGGCCGCGCTTGAGATCGAGCACGTCCGGCGAAAACCCGCCGCTGAACAGGCGGTTGCGCAACAGCAGCCACTGCCAGCGGAAATACGCGAGGTAGCGGTCAAACCCGTTGCGTTCTTCCTCGCCGGGCTCCTTCAACCGCGAAAAATCCTCCAAGCTCGGCCGCGGATCCGGCGGCGTATCCGCCAGCCAGGCGCGCCCCAACCGGCGTTTGCCATGCTGCCAGACGCGGACCGTGTAACGCAGCGGCTCACCCGCGGTGGCGTAGCGCGGGAGCTCGCGTTTTGCCTCCACCGTCGCCCGCCGCACCATCGCCAGCGGCAGCGCCATCAAGATCATTCCCAACATCAGCGAAAACAATTGATAGACCGGGACACTGGTCTGGCCGACGCCGAGAAAGGCCGCCAGCACGAATACGATTCCCACGGCGATACCCGCAGGACGCAGCCGCCGTGCGAAAAAGTGATACCCCCCAGAGGTTTTGTAATAAATCCGGTGCAGCCACAGGTCCAAGCGCTCCCGCCGCAGCGATTGCGTGCCGCCGGGTGCTGGTGGATCGGTGCTCATGATCGGCGGAGTCTAGACCGGCACCGGGATTTGTTCAATGATCTCGGCGACGATTCGCCGCGCGCTGGATCCGGAATATTTCGCTTCCGGCGCCAGCACCATCCGGTGGGCGATCACGTCCGCCGCCACCGACTGGATCAACTCGGGCGAAACGAAGTCGTCGCCTTGGAAAACCGCCAGCGCTTGGGAAACTTTCATCAGCGCCAGCGAGGCCCGCGGACTGGCTGCCAATTGCACCGCCGGGTGCCCGCGCGTCGCCCCGACCAGCGCCACCACGTAATGCCGGAGCTCCTCGCTGAACCGCACGTGCCGCGCCAGGTTCATCAATTCGACGACCTCCTCGCGCGTCGCCACCGGCGCGAGCGTGTCCACCGGGTGGCTCTCGGTTTGGTCGGCCAGAATTGCCGCTTCCTCGGCGGCCGTCACATAGCCGAGCGTGCATTGCATCGAAAACCGGTCCATCTGCGCTTCCGGTAGCGGATAGGTGCCGCGGAATTCCACCGGGTTCTGGGTGGCGATCACGAAAAACAAGCCCTCGAGCTCATAGCGCTGGCCGTCGATGGTTGCCTGCCGCTCGCCCATCGCCTCCAATAATGCGCTCTGCGTCCGCGGCGATGCGCGGTTGATTTCATCGGCCAGCAGGATGTCGGTAAAAACCGGCCCCGGGTGGAATCGGAAATCCTGGGTGCGCGGATCGAGCACCGAGATGCCGAGGATATCGGATGGCAGCAGATCCGGGGTGAACTGCACACGCTTGAAGACCGCGCCGCTGACGGCCTTGGCGATCGCCTTGGCGAGGGTGGTTTTGCCGGTGCCGGGGAAATCCTCCAGCAGCACGTGACCGCCGGAAATCATGCAGGCCAGCACCCGCCGGACCACTTCAGGTTGGCCGCGGACGACTGAACATACAGCGGATTCCAAACGGGAGGCGGTGGCGGAAAGGGTCATGGGTTGTTGGGGATTTCAACGTGCCGCGCCGGGTCCGTCGAGGCTTACCATGAATCGAACCCAAAAAACTTTGCGCTGGATGGTTGTTCCGGCTCACAGCGCCGCCGCCAAGTCCCTGACCAGCTTCGGCCCTTGATAGATGAACGAGGTGTAAATCTGCACCAACGACGCTCCCGCCCGGATTTTCTCCCGGGCATCCTCGACCGAGGAAATCCCACCGACGCCGATGATTGGAATCCGGCCGCCCAGATGGCTGGAAAATTGGCGCAGCGCCACCGTGCTTTTTTCAAAAACCGGCCGCCCGGACAACCCGCCCGCTTCCGCCGCGCGCGGGTGGCCGGCGACCTTTTCGCGATCGAGAGTGGTGTTGGTGGCGATCAGGCCGTCCAACCCGCCGTCGAGGAACACCTGCGACAGTTCGCGGATGTGGGCCTCGTCCAGGTCCGGCGCCACTTTGAAGAGCAGCGGCACCTGTTTGCCGTGTTCGGCGGCGAGTTTTTGCTGTTCGCGTTTGAGCGTTTCCAAGAGCCGGGCGCTGGCTTCCGCACCTTGCAAGTCGCGCAACCCCGGGGTGTTGGGCGACGACAGATTCACCGCCACGTAATCCGCCACCGGGTAGGCTTTGCGCAGGCAAATCAAATAGTCGTCCGCCGCATTCTCGTTCGGCGTGTCCTTGTTTTTCCCGATGTTGAAGCCGATCACCCCGTCAAATTTTTTCGATTTCCGGACATTCGCCACGCCGACATCGATGCCCGGGTTGTTGAAGCCCATCCGGTTGATGATGGCCTCCTCCGCGATCAGCCGGAACAAGCGTGGTTTCGGATTTCCCGCCTGCGGCCGCGGCGTGATGGTGCCGATCTCGATGCAGCCGAAGCCCAGCCGGCCGAGCGCGTCGATCGTGTTGCCTTCCTTGTCCAGCCCCGCCGCCAGACCGACGCGGTTGGGAAATTTCAAGCCCATCACCTCCACGGGCGAAACCAGCTCAGCGCTCGGTGAAATCAGGCCCAGCAAGCCACTGGCCTCGGCCATTCGCAGTCCTGCCATGCTCAAATGGTGAGCGACTTCCGCATCCAGGCGAAACAATCCACGGCGGGCTAGGGGATACAAGGCGTCCATCACGCGGCCAAAATGGGACAGGCCCCGGGGTTTGTCGAATCTCTGATGCGCCAAAATGGCACATTGCACGGGCAAAAACGGCGAATCATGCACTTTGTCGCAGCGATCAACTTTATTATTTCTAATAATCAACGACTTATAGCATCTAGCATCCGGGCATGCGGACTGCTAAACGGTTATTGCAACTTAGTTTTCATTCCGGAAATCATTCAGGGTAGATACTAGGTATCTACAATGAATTTATTTTCATAAAAAAGGAATAAAGCCCCCCCCCGCGACGTTTAACCATTAGCAAACCTCACAAAACCATGGCCTACGAATCAGACAGCAGCTTAAAGCTCTACTTGCGGGAGATCTCCAAGACCCCTCTTCTCACTGCGGAAGAGGAAGTGACTCTCGCCGCGCGCATCAAGAATGGCGACCCGGAAGCGCGCTCCCACATGATCCGGGCGAATTTACGCTTGGTCGTGAAAATCGCGCAGGATTACTCGAACTACGGCATGCCCGTCACCGACCTGATTTCCGAAGGCAATATCGGACTGATGAAGGCGGTGGAGCGTTTCGACCCTGAAAAAGGCGGTAAACTTTCCACCTACGCGGCTTGGTGGATCAAACAATCCATCAAGCGCGCCCTGGCCAACCAGTCGAAAACCATCCGGCTTCCGGTCCACATGGTCGATAAAATCGCCAAGATGCGCCGCATCGCCGGGCTCCTGACCGAAGCCCTCGGCCGCGAACCGACCGACGAGGAATTGGCCGACGAAGTGGGACTTCCCGCCCGCAAGCTCGCCTTGCTCAGGCAGGCATCCTATCGTCCAACCTCGCTTGACGCCCCGATCAACGAAGGTGAAGCCACCGAGTTTGGCGAAGTGATCCGCGACGACCGCGCCGCCAATCCGCTCGACATGCTTTCCGACAAAAACCTCCACGGCGAACTCGACGGCCTGCTTTCGGTGCTCGACGAACGCGAGCGCCGGATCATCGACGAACGCTTCGGCCTCAACGGCCGCAAGGCGTTGACCTTGGAAGAAGTCGGCCGCGAATTCGGGGTCACCCGCGAGCGCATCCGCCAACTTCAAAACTCCGCGCTTACCAAAATGCGCCGCGCCCTCCGCAAGAAGGAAAAGCCACTCCCAAAGCCAGTGATGGCCATTTTGGCTGAAGCTTGAATTTCGGCGTGATTACGCTGGCATTAAAACGCGGTGGGGAGACCCGCCGCGTTTTTTTGTCCTCCGCCAAAGGGCCGCCACTGCATGGACTGCGGTGGCACAGCGCAGCGGCGACACCGCTTTGGATTCTTCGCGAAGCCCAAGGTGCCGGGGCTGCTTAATCATCCAAAGCGGTGTGGCGCTTCGCTTCCCACCGCACTCCAAGGGGCCGCCACTGCATGGACTGCGGTGGCACAGCGCAGCGGCGACACCGCTTTGGATTCTTCCGCGAAGCCCAAGGTGCCGGGGCTGCTTAATCATCCAAAGCGGTGTGGCGCTTCGCTTCCCACCGCACTCCAAAGGGCCGCCACTGCATGGACTGCGGTGGCAGAGTGCAACGGCGACACCGCTTTGGATTCTTCCCGAAGCCCAAGGAGCCGGGGTTGATGAATCATCCAAAGCGGTGTGGCGCT
>JBIPND010000170.1:0-6563 GCA_044374015.1 Luteolibacter sp.
GACGGGACGGCTCATCAAAGCCCGGCACGCAGTGCCGGGTCGGGATTCCTTGGAATCCGCGCGTCCTGAAGGGACGCCAATGCCCGAAGCCGCCGTCTCCAACTCCCGCCGCCGTCCATTGCATGAACCGTCCTAACAGGAAGAAAGCCATGCCCATGCCAACCACCCGGCAGCGCGTGCCGGGCTGCGATGAATGGTCCCGTTGGGACCGAAGATTCGTCGGAGAAGGCCGGAAATGAGTATAAAGATCAGGGCTACCGCCCCCTCCGCGTTCGCGCGCGGAGATGGGTCAGCAACCGCGACTCACCGGATCATTTGCCGGCTTTGAGTAATCCATTCATCGTTTCACCCAGGGCGAGGCCGACATCCATGTAGACCCGGCTGTCCTTGCCGTAATGGCCGTTGCCACTGCCGCCGCGGGCCATGTCATGGGTATAAACGGTGGCCACGTTGCCTTTGAATTCGGGATATTTGCCGCTGTTGCCGTCCACCGCCATCATCGCTTCGAGCACCTTCCCGGTGTTGCCGGTGGCGCCCTTGACGGCTTCGCCGAGGGTGGCCATGACGAACGGCGCTTTCGGCGCATCGAATTCCTTGCGCAGCGCCTTGATCAGATTGACGAGATTCTCCTCATAGTGGGCGGATAGACCTTCGTCACCGCAGTCTTTTTCGCCCTGCCACCAGAAGAACCCGGCGACCTCGTATTTCGTCCCGCCGGGATAATGTTTGTCGAGTTCGGCGAGCACGGACTTGGCGTTGGCGAGATCGTCATCCCACTGTTTGCCGGCATACCAGCCGATCGGTTCGGGTTTCGGCGAACCCTTCTCCCACTTCATCGGGGATTCCTTGTAGCCCGCGTAGGTGTAGGTCACTTCCTTGCCGGTCTTTCTGTCCGTGGAGGTGAAATCATAACCTTTGGAACCCGGCGGGAGCAGGTCCCAGCCGAGAGAACGGTTGCCGATGCAGCTCTTGAGGACCATCACCGGTGCCTCAATCGCATTACCGAGCTGGTGGCCGACGCCATATTCCACGCCCATGGTCCTGCCCTTGACCGCCATCCATTCGTTGTGCATGAGCGACATGCCGCCCTTTTTACCAACCATGACCTGCACATTCCGCACGTCTTTCCGCTCCGTCCAGTTGCCGGCATCGTCGATCAGGAATGGGTAAAGCTTCTCGGTTTTGACCGCGGTTTCCAGCGATCCCGGTTTGTCGCCGGTGACGCTTCCCAAGCCAACCGCGTTGGACTGGCCCAGGATCAGGAAGACCTGGACGGGCTTCGTCATGTCGGCGGGCTTGGCGTCCGGCCTCGGCAACGGGGACTTGGCATCGCTGTCTGCGGCCGACACGCCGGTGGCGGTCACCATCAGTGCCGCCAGCAGGCAACAGGCTTTTTTGGAATACTTGAGATTCATCGGTGTGTGTGGGTAACGGGTTTGATTTCTTGAGGGTGGGTCCTTGTCTTTCGCGAATCCAGCGTCACCGCTGAATTCGCGAAAGGTGATGCTGATACCACGGCACGGCCCACCAATATTACAGCCCCCTTGCGAAAAAAAGACGCGCATTTGCGGCAGGCGGAATTTCCGCGCCCCCCGCCAGGCTCCCGGATTCAAGCCTTGTCATACCGGCGGCAGTCGCCGCAACAACCCCGCCACCTTGCCTTCGCAAAAGAATCCAAAGCGGTGTCGCCGCTGCGCTCTGCCACCGCACTCCATGCATTGGCGCCCCCTTGGACTGCGGTGGGAAGCGAAGCGCCACACCGCTTTGGATGTTTCATCCACCCCGGCACCTTGCCTTCGCTAGTCCTTTGCCAGCAGCGCCATTGCCGCATTGTGGCCTGCGATGCCGCTGACACCGCCGCCACGCCGTGCCCCCGCGCCGGCCAGATAGATATGCGGATCCTCCGTCTCCGCGCCCCACCGCGGCGTGGCCCATTCACCGGTGTCATCGTCGATGAAGGGAAAATCGAGGTCGCGGTGGAAGATGTTGCCTCGTGGCAGGGAAATATCCGTTTCCAGATCCAGTGGCGATTTCACTTCGATCGCGAGCGAACCGTCACGACATGGCGCGAGCACGGATTCGATAGGATCGATTAGATATGGGTTCAGGCTCTCGAGGGCGCGCTCCGTGGCCAGGGCTTTGGCAGCTTCCGGATCCGCATCGAACAGCTGCGCGGGGGTGTGAAGCCCGAACAAGGTCAGGGTTTGAAAACCCTTAGAGATCAATTCCGCCGACAGGATGCTAGGGTCGGTTAGGGTGTGGCAATACAACTCCAGCGGCAGCGGCTCCGGCATCCCGCCGCCGCGGGCAACGGCGTAGGCGGTTTCCAGTTGTGAGAAACTTTCATTGGCATGAAACGTCCCGGCAAAAGCGAGCCGCGGATCCACTCCGGATTTGAGCTGCGGCAGGCGCGTCACCAGCATGTTGATTTTCAATTGCGATCCCTCCAGCGAATCCGCAACCGCTTCCCCGCGCAAACGGGCCAGATGCTGCGGTGCTGCCGCGAACAACAGATCCCTGGCGCGCCAGGCGTGGCCGGACTCCGTTTCAGCGCGCACCCCCGCCGGACCACTCTCTAACGCGGTGACCTTGGAGTGGAGTTGGATTTCCACCCCTTGCGCCTTGGCGACGCGGTGGAGTTCGTTAACCAGGACGCCCATCCCGCCCTGCGGCACGCGCCACTGTCCGGTGCCGTTGCCGATCAGGTGATAGAGAAAACAGCGGTTGGCCTGCATGTCATCCGCCGAAACAAACGTGCCGATCAGTGCGTCGGTTAGAACAATACCCCGCACCAGATCGTCTGCAAACCGGTCGCGGATGACTTCGCCGATCGGCACCTCCATCAGATTTCGCCAAATTTCGGGCAAGCCGATTTCCGCCTTGAGGTCGGCGGCGCGCTTGAGCGGTTTGAGCATGAACGGCGCGAGGCGCTGCGCCAGCCCGGCGATCTCTTCGTAAAACTGACGCCACGCACGGCCTTCGCGCTCCGACCCGGTCAGCCGCCGGAAGCTGCTTTCGGTCGCTTCGTCCCATTGGCTCGAAACCAAAAGTCCGTCATCCTGATAGGGAGTGTAGGAGGAAACCGAACGTTCGAGGGTTTTGAAGTTAATTCCCAAATCGGCGACGATCTGGTCCGGGAGCAGCGATACCAGATACGAATAACGCGACAGCCGCGCTCCGTATTCGGGAAAGGGTTTGACGCTGGTGGTGGCGCCGCCGAGCTCGTCCCGCGCCTCCAACAGCAACACCGATTTCCCAGCTTTGGCCAGATAACTGGCGGCGACCAGCCCGTTGTGCCCCCCACCGGCCACGATGACATCGTAAATCTTGGGATGTTCGATCATGGGTTCCTGGCTGGGCGGCTGCGGCCGGCGGCGATGATTTGTTCCATCCGGTCCTGCAGCCGCTTGAGTTCCTCGGGGTGTTTTGCCGACACATCGTTCCGCTCGGCGGGATCGTTTGCTAGATGATAGAGACCGTAGTCTCCGCGCGGGGCCACCGGTGGATTGATCGAAACGGTGGCGTTGGATTTGCCGCGATTTTGCATGCGGACGAGTTTCCAGTCGCCGGCGCGCAAGCCGAGGTTGTTGCCGTTGTTGTCCTGCTGCAAAAGGTGGTCGCGCCCTTTGGCACCCGGTTCGGCGAGCAGGGCGCCGATCAGGTTGAGGCTGTCGAGGCAGGCGTCGTCGGTTAGAGTCTGGCTGGTGAGTGCGGCGAAGCTGGCGGCGAGGTCGATGGTGCAGACCACTTCGTCGGAAACCCCGGGCTGGATTTTCCCTGGCCAGCGGGTGATGAACGGCGTGCGGGTGCCGCCTTCGAACACGCTGTATTTGCCACCGCTGAAAGGTCCGGCGGGCTGGTGGCTGCCGAGTTTTTCGACCGCGTCGTCCTTGTAACCGTCGTCTAACACCGGGCCGTTGTCGGAACAAAGGACCACCAGCGTGTTCTCGGTTAGGCCGAGGCGGTCGAGCGTTTTCATCAACTCGTCCACGCACCAATCGAGCTGGACGATGCAATCGCCGCGGGGACCCAATTTGCTTTTCCCCTGGAACCGCTCGTGCGCGACCCGCGGCACATGGATGTCATGCGAGGCGAAAAACAGGAAAAACGGGCGGTCCTTGTTTTGTTCGATCCAGCGGTTGGATTGTTTGATCCATTCATCCGCCAGGTCTTCGTCGCGGAAGCGCGCCTGGGTGCCGCCGGTGTAAAACCCGATGCGGCTGATGCCGTTGTGGATCGTCTGGTTATGGCCGTGGGACCAATCCATCTTCAGCGAATCACGATGGCTGACGCCGGTGGGATGATCCGGCGAAGGCTTCTTGTCGCCCACCCACAGCGGATCCGCGGGGTCGAGGTTTTTCACCCGGTGGTCTTCGAGGTAAACCTGCGGCACGCGGTCGTTGGTGGTCGGCAGTAAAAAACAATGGTCGAATCCGATCTCCAGCGGGCCGGGTTTGATCACGCCGTTCCAGTCAGGCGCGGGGTCGCCCAGACCGAGGTGCCATTTGCCGATTACCGCCGTGGCATAACCGGCGCGTTTGAGAATGGCCGGGAGAGTTTCGGTGCCGGGTTTGATGATCAACGGTCCGTTAGGCGGGGCGATGCCGGTGCCCTTCTGCCGGAACGCGTAGGTGCCGGTGAGCAGGGAAAAGCGCGACGGCGTGCAGGTGGACGCCGAGCAATAACCGCTGGTGAAACGCGCGCCCTCGCGGGCGAGCCGGTCGATCGCCGGGGTGCTCACCGCCGTCGCGCCGTAGCACGAGACATCGCCGTAACCGAGATCGTCGGCCATGATCACGATAATGTTAGGTTTCACCGGCGCGGCGATGGCCGGGAACGTCAGAAATATCAGGCAGGCAAGCAGCGGGAGTTTCATGAATTTCAGCGGGTGGGAATCTCGTTGACGGTGTAATAGGCATGACGGTGCAGCAGTTCCTCACGGTCGCGGGATCGCAGGGTGCCGAGGTCGAAGGCATGGACGTGGCCTTGGGTCAGCGTCTCTAACGTGATGGTAGCGACCATTCCGTCCTCCGACAGCGCCACCGACTTCACCGCCGGCGCGGCCGGCTCGATTTCCGGTCCGCCATAGGCTGCATGGTACTTATGCGTGAAGGTCGTGACTTGATAGTTGGCGGGAATGCTGCCGGTCGCCGTGTCCACCGGCTTGGTGAAAGCCAGGCGGAAACCATCCGGGGTGATGGTGACGCGTTCGATTTCGAAAGGCATGCGGCCCGTCCAATCGAGCCGCTCCAGCGCGAAGGGCTTCAAGCCGCGCACCGGCCAACCACGGTTGGTCCCGCCGCAAAGCAGTTGTCCATCCGGAGTGAACTGCACGTTGAGAATGCCGGTGGATAAACCTTCGCGGAAGGGATAACAGGCACCCTGCCAGACTCCGTTGACCTGTTCGGTGGTGGCGCGCATGATCAGCGACAAAGTATAGTCTCCCAGAAACATCTGGTTTTCGAAGGGGCCGAATTTCCCCATGGTCCGGTTGATGGTGAAGCCGGTGACCGAGCGCCCCATCCGGATGTAGGGGAAAATGACGGCGTAGGGATCCAATTGCGGAATCTTCCGGCTCTCGATCAAAACACGCGAGCCGGATTCCGGCTTGGGCGGCGCCTTGCCCATGTTAGGCGCGAAGTCATACCAATTGTAACTCGCCGGATGCCCCATGAAGCCGCCTTCCTTGATGAACTTCAGGCTGCACGCGGAATTCCACGGCCCCTGGCTTTCGATGTAAAACAACGCGTCGTGTTCGTTCATGCCGATGCCACCCGGGCTGCGCAGGCCGCTGGCGATCGGGATGGTTTTGCCCTCGGGGGTGATTTTGAGCGCCCACCCGCGGAACAGTTGGAACGAGTCATACGAGTTCGACAAGCCGAGCGCGACGTAGAGATTTCCTTTCGGATCAAACTTCGAGCCGAAGGCATATTCGTGATAGGTGTTGTAACCCCAGGCGTCGGAAACGACGTCAAAGCGATCCGCCACGCCATCGCCGGTGGTGTCCCTAACACGGGTGAGCTCGCAGCTCTGGGTGACATAGAGCGCGTCGTCTTTCCATGCCAGCCCGAAGATCTCGTCCAATCCCGTGGCGAACCGGTGATAGGCCGGTTGCGGTTTGTCCTCGTCCGCGCCGGAGATGAAGAAGACATCGCCATGGCGGGTTCCCACGGCGATGCGTCCGTCCGGCAGGGCCGTGAACGCGCCGGCCTCGATGACCTCACCTTTCGGCATCGGCACCTCGACGATCCGGTAGTAGTCGCGCTCGCGGTCCGCCGTGCCCCAGCGCTCCCCGACCTCCTCGGCGGGCAAGGGCTGGGCGGCGAATGCCAGCAGCACGATGCCTGCGGCAATTTTGTTAGCGAAGCAGTTCATAATCGATCGTGCAGGTGGAGGTTCCTTGAGGAATGGCAAGTCGGATCAGAAGTTCCTGCTCCCCTTCCCCGCCCGGGGTCGGGCGGAGCAGCGCCTTGCCTGTGGTTAGACCGAGCCGGAGTTCGGGGGTTTTGAAGACCGTCGCGGATTCGGTCTCGATCTTGCCCGTCAAGGCGCGGAAATAGAGG
>JBIPND010000171.1:0-6549 GCA_044374015.1 Luteolibacter sp.
TCAATGCCACTCCGGTCAATGCCACCGCCTTTTCCGCCTCCGCCAGCCGGTTGGACACCCGCACGATTCCGGAAAGTTATATCTTCCTGCGCGATGTGGCGGTGCTGCCGTTTGCCTGGGTCTATGATGCGCCGGAAAAAATCGCGGAAACCATGACTCCGGAGTTTCCGATCGCGCTGGTCGAAAACGACTGCGCGCTGGTCCTCGGCACCACCATCCTCGACGCCTTCGACCGCCTCGAAGTGCTCGAATCCACCGCCGAAGCGGTGATCCTCAGCCGCGCCCTCGGCGAGGTCCAACCGATGGGCGATGCGGTGATCGACGAACTCATCGACGCGTTTTTGAAATGATCAACCAACCTAACAAAATCTATCGCGTGTTGTTCGTTTGTCTCGGCAACATCTGCCGCTCGCCGGCGGCGGAAATCATTTTCAGCCAGCTCGTCGACCAGGCCGGGCGGGCGGATGAATTTGAAATCGATTCCGCCGGCACCATCGGCCACCACCACGGCGCCCCGCCGGATGCACGGATGTCGGAGGCGCTGCGGCAAAAAGGTTTCACCATCCGCGGCCGCTCCCGCAAGATTTCGCCGGAGGATTTGGCGGATTTCGACCTGATCGTGACCATGGACGAGTCGAATCTCGACGACGTCCGCAGTCTCGATCCCAGCGGCGCGCATCACTCGAAGATCCGCCCGCTGGTCGGGTTCTGCCGCACGCACACCGACCTGCGCGTGCCGGATCCCTACTACGGCGGACAACGCGGATTCGACCATGTGATCCAATTGTTAGAAGATGGTTGCCAGGGCATCCTCGACGATCTGGGCCGATGAGCATCCCCGGAAAAACCCGCGCCCTGTTAGCCACCGCGCGCATCGCCAACGTCCCGAGCGTGGCGGGCAACGTCTGGCTGGGCGTGGCGGTGGCCGCGTTTTTTTCATCTGTCGATCCGTGGTCGGCCGCGCTGCCATTGGCGCTGGCCGGAGTGCTGCTTTATCTAGCCGGTAATTTCCTCAACGACTGGGCGGACCTGGCGTGGGACCGCGAGCACCGGCCGGAACGGGCGCTACCGCGCGGATTGTTCTCCGGGCGGCTCTATCTGGCGGTGGCGATCGGCTGCGGGCTGGGAGGATTGGTGTTAGCGGCGACGACGGGCTTGGCCGCCGCGGCGGTGGCGCTGGCGATTTTGGCGGCGGTGGTGATTTACACCCATTGGCACAAACGCAGCCCGTGGGCGGTCATCGCGATGGGCACCTGCCGGGCGCTGCTGCCGGTGATGGGCGCGGCCGGATCTTTGAGTTTGCCGCTGGCGGGCTGCGCCCTGGGCCTGCTCTGCCACATCGCCGGGCTGTCGCTGAGCGCGCGCTATGAGTCGCTGCCGCATCCACCGTCGTGGATTTCCCGGACCGCGCGGGGGTTGTTTGTGGCGGCGGTGGTGGTGGTTTCGGCCGCCGCGTATGGCTTGGTGGGGCGCTGGGATTGGGTGATGTTAGGGGCTTTGCCTTACGTGGTTTGGGTCGCGCTGAGCTTGAGCATTTGGCGCAAACCGGTGCCGCGCCACGTTTCCCGGTTGCTGGCTGGGATCCCGTGGGTGGATGCGATGATGCTGATTCCGCTCGGCCTGGTGTTGGCCCCGGCGGCGGGGATTTGGACGGAACCTGTTGCCGCCGGCTGTTTGTTTTTCCCGCCGCTGGCTTTTGTGCTGGCGCTGGTTTTGCAAAGACTGGCTCCGGCGACCTGATCCGGCTTGCCCGCGGCCGCAACCGGCGTATCAATTCCGCACGTCATGAGCATTGCAGAAAAACAAGAGCAGCTGATCGAAGAGCTCGCCCTCTTCCAGGATTGGACCGAGCGTTATGAATACGTGATCGGCCTCGGGAAAAAGCTCGAGCCCCTCAGCGATGCGGCGAGGACGCCCGAGCACTTGATCAAAGGTTGCCAGTCGCAGGTGTGGCTGGATGCTGCCAGCGATGGCGAAACCGTGCATTTCACCGCGGACTCCGACTCGCTGATCACCAAGGGCATGATCGCCCTGTTCGTGCATGTGCTGGACGGGGAAAAACCCGACGACATTCTAACGGCAGACATGGGTTTCATCGACCGCACCGGGTTGAAGGAACACCTCGCCCCGACCCGCGCCAACGCCTTGAACCTGATGGCCGGCCAGATGAAACAACGCGCCCTCGCCTTTGCCGCGAAAGCGTGAGTTCCGTCCCGCTCATTGGAGATCATCGAGGCGCTGGCGGCACCATGCGAGACCTTCGCTGTATTCCTCGCTTTGCGGCCGCGAGGCTAGCAGGTTGTTCCACAGCGCGACGGCATCGGTGAAAACCTTGATCGCCTCGTCCTTCCGGTTGGCGAGTTGCAGGGCATGGCCGAGGTCACCTAACAAATAAGCTCCGGAACTCTGGAGCTGCTCCGGGCGCGGACCCGAGGATGCGGCGGCGCTTTCCAGCTGGCCGAGCAAATCCCGCGCTTTCCGGATCAGGACAATCTCCTCGTTGCGGTTGCCGCCCATGCCTAACATCCGGCCTTTCTGCCACCACAGCAGCGCCAGCCGGTAGGAAACCATCGCGTTGTTAGGCGAGGAGGCCCGCACGCCCTCCAGCATCCGGATGGCTTCTTCGTAGCCTTTCAGCGCTTCCGCGCCCATTCCCCGGTCGCGCTGGATTCCGGCGCGCAGGCCGAGCTGCGCCGCTTTTCGAGCAACCGCCTCCGCATGGTCCGGCTGGGCCAGCAACAATTGATCCAACAACTGCGTGGCCTGGTTCGAAAGCGTTTCGGCGGCGGGAATGTCTCCGGAGAGCACGGCGGCTTCGGCCATCGCGCCATAACAACCGGCGAGATCAAGCCGCAGGCCCGCGTCCTCGGGCTTCTCTTTGAGCAGCTTGACGAGCACCTCGGTGGCCAGCACCCGCACTTCTCCGGCGTCGCCCAGACTGCCCATCCCCTCCAGGATCGTGGCGGATGATAGATAACAGGCGGCAAGCTCGGAGCGCAGGATCGCCGTATCCGGCCGTTGGTCGGCGATCCGATTCAGCGTCTGGGTGGCGCGCAGCAATTGCTCCAGCGCCTTGGTGTCCTCGCCAATCGCAGCTAACATTTTCGCTTCCTGGAAATCGAGCACCGCCAGCAATTGGTTCAGGCGGTCGGCGTCCACCTCGCTCTGCGGCACCGCTTCGAGCGCCCGGCGCGCGGCGGTGAACGCGGGCTGGGTTTCCGGGTCGGCGATCGATTGCCGCAGCAGCGCGAGCAGCAACGAATTGGTCGCCATCCGCAATTTGAACTCCGCATCCATCGGCAAATCGCTCCACGCGTCCAACGCCTCGCCAAGCCGCCGGGTCGCGGCGGGAGCGTCGCCGGCCGCCAGCGAAATTTCCGCAAGCTGCAGGATGGCTCGCGCGCGCTCGTCCGCGAGGGTTTCGATCCCGGCAGTGCGTGTTAGAAAATCCTCGAAATAACGTTCGAGACGCTTCAGGCGAAGGTCCCGGCCGTCGAGCGGCGGCAAGCGGCGGTGGCCTTTTTCCATCGCCCACGAAAACAAGCGGTCGCCGATCAGCCGCGATGCTTCGAGCCTCGCCAGGGAAAGTTCGCGTTCGTATTTCATCGCCTGCCGCGCTGCGTGCATCTCCGCGATCGCTGCGGACTTTTCAACTTCCGCCGCCTCACCCACCGCGGTTAGAATCGAGGCCTCGACGCCGCGCTCGCCGCGTTCCTTGAGAAGCTTCGAGCTGGAAAGCTGCCCCAAGCCGCCTAACACCAAGGCGCAGGCGGTGGCGATTCCCGCGAAAAACCAGGTCCGCCACGCCCGCCGCTCGGAGCGGCGGCGCTGGTCCATCAGCGACTCGCGCTCGATCTCGTGCGCCAGCTTTTTCTCCACCGCCTCGAAGCCCGCCGCCACTTCCATCATGCTGACCGGCCGCTGGGCGGGATCGAGATTCAGGCAGCGCTCGATCCACCCGCGCAGTCCGGCCTCCAGCGGGTTTTGCGCTTCGTCCGGCCAGCTGAACTCCGGCTCGGATTCGAGGTTGCGCGCCACTTTCCCGAGATCCGCCTTGAGCCCTTGCTTGCGTGTCTCCCCGGCGGGTGGAGCCACAAAACCAAACGTCTCATGGCAGCGCGAAAATCGCCCGGTCAAAACCCGATAGGCCAGCGCGCCGAAGGCATAAACATCCCACTGATAGCCCGCCTCATCCAGATATCCGGCGGGATCCCGCAGCTGCTCCGGCGGCTGATAGAGCACCGCGTCGGTGAAGTGGAATTGCCGCACGCCCGGCATGTTGCCCATCGCCCAGTCGCTCAGCAAGACCTCGCCGTCATCGGAAAAAAACACGTTGCCCGGCTTCAAATTGCCATGTGCCACCCGCCGCCGGTGCATGCCGGCCAACGCGCGCGCGAGCGAGCCCATCAATTTCCATGTGTCATCGCCCGGATGCGCGGCGAGCGACATCTGCAAGCTCCGCGGCCGCGGCTGGCCCTCCGCGTCCGCATCCGCCACCAACGGCATCACCCAGAAAATCCCCCGCTCCGCGAAATGATAGGAAATTAACGGCATCACCCCGTCGGGCCAGCCACCCGACTCCAAGCGCCTCGTCATCTTTTCCAACAGCACTCCCGCAACGGTACTTTCATCAAACACCTTCAAAGCCACCGCCACTCCATCGGCACCGCGCGCCTGATAGACACGGCCGCATCCACCCGGGCCAATCAGCTTGCCCACTTGCAATCCTTCCACTTGCAATCCTTCCACTTGCGGCACTTCCACTTGCGGCACTTCCATTGGCAAACTCACTATCTGACATTTCCCCCGCCGCCAATCCATAAGGTGACGGAAATTAATTTGAAATGAAGTCCCCTCCGCCCTCGTATGCGACCGCATGGGACCGCGTGCGTCCCGCAACCCTCGCCCACCATGATCCATCAATGCCCCGGCAATCCCCTTGAGCGTTACTCGTCGCGCCGCGAGTTTTTCTATGTCGGACTGCTCGGCGGTCTCGGACTAACGCTCCCGCAGTTTTTGAAAAACCAGGCGCTCGGTGCCACCAAAACCTACGCCACCCACCAGCCGGTCGCCCAAGGGATCATCCACATCTTCCTGCCCGGCGGCCTGGCGCATCAGGAATCGTTCGACCCCAAACCGTTCGCCCCCGCCGAGTATCGCGGGCCGTTCGGCGCGATCGACACCAAGATTCCCGGGGTCCAGTTCGGCGAGTTCATGAAGGAAACCGCGAAGATCGCCGACAAGGTGACGATCATCCGCTCGATGTCCCACGGCGAGGCCGCCCACGAGCGCGGCACCCACAACATGTTCACCGGCTACCGCCCGTCGCCGGCGCTGGAATATCCATCGATCGGCTCGGTCATTTCGCATGAACTCGGATCGCGAAACGACCTGCCACCCTACGTTTGCGTGCCGTCGGTGCCCAACGAATTCGCCAACTCCGGCTATCTTTCCTCCGCCTTCGGCCCGTTCGCGCTCGGCTCAAATCCCGAACAGGAGAACTTCCAAGTCCGCGATCTCAACCTGCCCAAAGGCGTGGACGATGCCCGCTTCGCCCGCCGCCGCTCGCTGTTGGAAACCGTCGATCACCATTTCCGCACGCTCGAGGAATCCGATTCGATCGATTCGATGGACGCGTTCTATCAGCACGCCTACAAGTTGATTTCCTCGCAGAAAGCCCGCGAGGCGTTCGATTTGAAATCCGAGCCCGACGCGCTCAAGGACGAATACGGCCGCAGCGCCGCCGGCCAGCGGATGTTGCTCGCCCGCCGGTTGATCGAGGGCGGCGTTCGATTCGTCTCCCTAACCGCCGGCGGCTGGGATCACCACGACAATCTCAAGGCCGGCATTCAAAAGGAACTGCCGCCCACCGACAAGGCGATCGCCGCCCTGATCCGCGATCTCGAGCGGCGCGGCATGCTCGATTCCACGCTGGTGATGGTCACCACCGAGTTCGGCCGCACCCCCAAAATCAACGCCACCGGAGGCCGCGACCACTGGCCGCGGGTCTTCTCCACCATGCTCGCCGGCGGCGGCATGAAACAAGGCTATGTCCATGGCGCGTCCGACAGCCTCGGCGGCGAGGTCGATACCGATGGCGTCGGCGTCGAGGATCTGGCCACCACCATCTATCACCAAATCGGCATCAACGCCGACAAGGAGCTCATGTCGCCCGGCAACCGCCCCATCGAAATCTGCGACAGCGGCGAGGTGCTCGACGCGCTGTTGGCCAAAAAAGCCTGAGCCTCCACCGCGGCGGCGGTTTCCAACCGCCAAGCCCCTAAGGAGGGTGGGACTTCGGCCCACCCGGGTTGCCCGCAGTGCAACCCTCCTCAGTTTGCCTCACCAGCCTGATAGAGCGCATCACTCGAAGAGCCCGCCGATCACGCCGATGCTTGTTAGTCGGGACTGACCCTATTGAGGCTGTTTTCCGTGCGCATGGGCGGGCGCGAGACTTTGCTGTATCTCCTGTTCGAGCACCAGAGCCGCCCGGACCCGGCGATGCCGCTGCGGCTGCTGGGTTATGTGATGGAGATTCTCACCCAGCAT
>JBIPND010000485.1:0-3506 GCA_044374015.1 Luteolibacter sp.
GCGTGCTGATTGACTCCGTTGACGACAAAAGCCGGGGTCCACTGCCCGTTCAGGGGATTCTCCACCGCGCCGATCCAGTCACCGTGGTTGTTGATCTTGTAAGCCTCCGCCCGCCCTCCTTGATAGGTGAACGGCTTGTAACCGGACACAGGATCCCATTCAAACGTTTGATAGACCGACCAATCCGCCGAATACCAGGCTCCTACAAGCTCTTGGTGGTCGTTGAAGTCATAGGCCCAGAGATAGCCTCCGGCAGGGGCATTCGGATTGACGATTTCAGTCCAACCGCCAGCGGATGAGATGACAAAGGCCTTACAGCGCCAGTCGCCGTTTGCATAGGTTTCTCCATTCACGAGTATGTCACCATGCCCGTTGATGTCGACTGGATAGAAGTAGCCTCCGATGAGATCTTGCGGAACGGCAATGGTTTCGCTTTTCCAAATACCAAGCGGATTTCCAGAGGCCCCGGAAGTCCTCTGGTGAAGTTCATACTCCTGGAGGGCGGTCAGCCCGTCGTTGTCAAAATCTGCGCCCGCGTCGGTGGCGTCGCTCGGGTCATGATGGAATTGCGCCTCCCATTTGTTAGGAATGCCGTCGCCGTCCAGATCGTCGGGAGAAGGGGACAAAGTGGCCTGTGGCGATGGCACCGGATCGGAACCCGCTCCGCTTGGATCCGCCACCCCGGAATCCTCCCTAACAGCCTCGGCGTGGAGAGGGCTGATGAATTCGGAGAAGCCAATTGCTAACAAAGTGCCAATGATTGCACCAATGAGCGATATGTGGAACAAACGGACCGGGAAGCAGTTCATGGGTTTGAAGCTTTTGGGTTAGGGGGAGTGTTACCTTAATCAGAAGGATAGAGCGCCGTCAAGAAACAGTTTTAAAATTTTTTTGTATGCCCGCAATAATTGGAATGGGGGCTGCGGATCGTAGTCGGGCAGCTTGTCTGAGGTCCTCGCAGTAGCACACTACCCAGTCGCGTCAGGCTGGCGCATCAATGACTGGTATTGAGCGATTTATATTAAAAATAATCACAATCAAAGTTTGACAGGGCGAGCCAGTCGGCAAGCTCGGTATATCAAAAACCTTACCCGCCGGCCGAGCCTGCCCGACCTTGATCCGATCGCAAGCCAATCCCGCTTGATCATCCGCAATTCCCGCAAATTCACCGCCGCCGGTTTCCTCCAATCCCTGCTCAGCTCCGTGGGTACCGGGCTGGCGTCGTTGAACCAGATCGCAGCCGACCTTAAGGACAGGGACCAGTGTCGGACGGGCACGGCTGAGTGATGAAAAACTCGATGACCTTCTAGCCGTGCGACTGATCAAATCCCGCGACCTAGCAGAGTTAATCGCATTCGATCCTGACCCGAGGCACGCCGAACGGCACAAGCGAACCCGGAGATCCCCGGTCGAATCAGGCATCCTGGCCTTGAGCTGACGCGAATGGGCAGGAGCCGTATGAGGCAATTCTTCACCTACGGATCTGCGCGGGGGGCCGCCGGCAACGGCGGTCCCTACCGCAATAGACCGTATCAATCCTTGGGTTTAAATGTTTGTGTCGGATTGAATGTCTGCTCTCTGCAGTCACCATCTTCATTTGCGATTCGGCCATGGGTTTACCAGTTCCCCGTCACCGCGTCATCCGGTTTTGCCGTGAGATGATGATGGTGGACATCACCCCGCAGGCGACGATGATGGTCGCGAGGATGAAGCCGCAATAACGCAGGGTTTCGATTTCATCCTGGCCCTCGACGAAAGTTTCCGCCCGGCCGTCCCGCTCCGCCGTGGCCAGTGGCAGGGGTTTGCGCAGCGCGTAAAACACATTGCGACGCTCCTTGTTGCGGTAATCGTTGCGGAAGGTTTCCGCCTCGCGGATCAGCAGGTCGATGCGCTCGTTGACGAAAAACTCGGAGGCCGGACGCGCTTTGGAATCATCTTCCGGCCAGACGTTCATCGTTTCCACCTCGATGCGCGTCCCGGAGGTGGAAATCCGCCGGATGCGGTCGATGGTGTCCAAGGCCTCCTCCGGCGTCGAAGCGCCCGCAGCCAACAAGCGCCGCAGTCCTTCTTTCACCAGCTCGAAACGCTCCGACTGATTGGCATTCATCGGCACTTTGAGCGCCCTCACCCGGTCGATCCGCCGCTGGAGCCGCAGCCGCTCCGCCTCGAACGGGTTTTTGGTCGCTTGGGCCACGACCATCGCTTCGTAGGCGTAGCGCAGCGGCATGATGACGGCCGGCACCGGAGCGCCGCCCTTTTCGCGGACTTCCGAGGCATTGGTGAACAAGCCGTGGTTCATTTCCCGGTAGGGCACCAGCGCGCCGGCCAGCAGCATTTGCGGAACCAACAGCAGCGGCACCGCGGTGAGTGCCGCCCGCTCGGTGTTGACCATCGAGGAAATCACCAATGCCATCGCGGTGCCGGTCCAGGCGGTGAGAGTCATCCACAGCCACAGCTCCATCAGCATCCCGTCGATTTCCAAAAAGTAGTTCCCCACCAGCATGTAAGCGAAACACTGGACCGCCGCGACGATCCCCAGCGCGACGAATTTGGCGATCACGTAAGAACCCGCGCCGGGCTGGCAGTTTCGCTCGCGCCGCAAGATCGGGCGGTCACGCAGCACCTCCGCCGCCGAGTTGGTCAGGCCGAGGAACATCGCCACCGTCACACTCAAAAACAAATAGGCCGGAATGTGCAGCGCCGTGGAAAACTGATAGCCGCCCTCCGGCGAGGAGCGCAGCGTGATCGCGATCAACGCCGCCAGCAGCGGGGCTTCCAGAAAGGTGCTGTAAATCGTCCCGCGATTGCGGATTTTCGACAGCAGGGAACGCAGGAAGTGCGTGGCGAAAACCGCGATCACCGCGCGGGTTCTGCGCGCCGGTTTCGGCGGCACCGGCGAGCGGTCGCCCTCGCGGAATTCCGCCAGCTTCGAAGGTGCGCCGCCGCCGAGTTGCAGCGACTGCATCAGGTCGACGCTTTCAAAACGCTCCTGCCAGAACGATGGCGGAAAGCGCCGCGCCGCCCCCGTGTTGGAGCCGCCGCCGATCGAACTCAGCGGCGTTTCCAACACATCGAAAACAAAGTCCGCACCCAGCGGCGACTTGGCGGTGACCGACGGGTGGGAAATCGCCAGCTCCTCACACGCGTCGCGGAAATAACCGACCATCCCCGGCGGCGTGCCGAAGTAGGCCAGCCGCCCGCCGCTATCGAGCAGCAGCACTTTGTCGAACAAACGCAGCACCAGAGCACCGGGACGATGCAGCGAGGCGATCACGATTTTCTCGCGGGCCAGCGAGCGCAGGGTTTCCGCAACGTGCTCGGAGTCCTTCGAGGAAAGCCCGGATATCGGCTCGTCAAACAGGAAAACCTCCGCCCGGCTGCCGAGATCCACGCCGAGATTGAGACGGCTGCGCTCGCCGCCGGAGATGGTTTTCTCACCCGGCGAGCCGACCCGCCGGCGGGCGATCGATTGTAACCCGAGCTCCGCCAACATGCTGTCCACCCGC
>JBIPND010000605.1:0-3032 GCA_044374015.1 Luteolibacter sp.
CGCCGCTCGTGCTCCGCCAGCGACAAGGCCGGCCGGCGGATGGTGATGGCGTGGCGCAGGTGCTCGCGGACCGTCAGCTGCGGATTGAGCGCCTCCTCCTGCGGCATGTGGGCGATGAATGGCACCAGCTGCTCGCGCTTTTCATACAAGGGCGTGCCGTTGAGTTTGACCTTGCCGCGGGTGGGCTCCCGCTGGCCGGATAGAACCGCCAGCAGCGTGCTTTTCCCGCTGCCGCTGGGGCCGATGATGCACAGCATTTCGCCGCGCTTCACCTCGAAATTGATGTGGTCCAGCGCCCGTGAATCCCGCCCGAAATCATGGATCAGATCCTCGACTTGCAGCGATTCGATCAACGTCCGCTCCTCATCCAGGAAACCCTCGCTGAAGCGGCAGCGCACCGCCTGACTGCCTGATAGGCGGATCAGCGAACCATCGTGCAGCGGGGCCGTGCCCTTGACCGGAATGCCATCCACCAAGATCGGCCCGTGACTTTCCCGCACCTCCAGTTTGCCCTCCGCGCGCTGCGAATCGTAGCGGATGAAAAGCACCACCTTGGGCGAAAGTTTTGGGCCTAACAAGAGGTCGCCGGGCGAGAGCGCCGACGCCTCGTTGGAAACCAGATACTCCTGCCGGTCGCCCGCAAGCCGGAAGCGCCGCCCCTTCTGGGTGGCCTTGCGCCGCAAATCGTTGATCGAAAGACTAAAGCCCGACGCATCGCCCAGCCGTTCATGATTCCGGCAAATCGCCACATCACCCTTCTTCAGCGGACCGCGGCTGCCGGCATGAAGGTCCGTATCGAGCAGCGCCTCAACCTGCGCCGACAACCCGAAGCGCACCCGCAACGCGCTTTGGCGGCCACGCGTCCGCTCCGCCGTCAGCCCGACCTCGCCAGGTTCCAGGTAGATCGTGGGCGCATTGCCGGTGCGTTTTACATCCAGGAAAAACCGCAGATCCTCGTAGCTGAGAGTCCAGCCCGGCACCACCAGCGGTTGGCGCTCACGCATTCTCAGGAACGATCCGGTTTCCACCGACCTCCCGCGAATCCACAGCGGCGCGACCCCGGTGTTTCTTACCAAAATCAAATCCCCCGCCCGATAGACCCGGAATTCGTGGTCACTCGCTGCGGGCGGCAGCAACACATCCGCCCCGTCCCTGCCGAAAATCAACCGCTCGAACGGCAAATCCTCATCGGAGGGCACCCCGGCATCGCCGCGCATCTCGCGGAGAATCGCGGCCCCGTAATCCGGCCGCCCCAGCCGCCGCATGAAAATTTCAAAACTCGTTCGGTTGCGCTCGGAGCGCCCGGCGGCATCCACCAGCGTGAACAATTGCAGCCCCAGCGCCAGTTTCCCCGCGTCGTCGAAACTGTCCTTGAGCTCCACCGCCAAACCTTGCAACGGCTGCGGATTCCGCACCGCCCGCTGCAACCGCCGGCCCAGCCAACCATGGTCCACCTCCGGAAACGCACTCCGCAACATGTCGAGAATCAAATCCGCCTCCAGCGAACTCAACTCATCATCCAGCGTCGCAAACGCGGCAAACGCATCGACCAACACCCCGACATGCGCATCCGCCCCCGGCCGCAGCGCGCGCAACCGACCGACCCCCGGAATCCCCTGCAACCAGCTCAGCCACCGCAGCTTCCGCAGCAGCGACAATGACGAATCTTTCTGGGGCACGGGCGGTTCCACACCGGCTTTCTAGGCAGACCCTCCGCACGCCCGCAAGACCCGTGCAAAAAAGGGGTTTGCTTTTCAGCCCCGTAGGCTATGCTCGCGCACCCCCGAACGGCACGCAGGTTCTCTTGTTTACGCGGTTCGGGTGTCTTCACGCCCACCATGTCCGACTCACCGAACTCCACTCCGCCCCCCAACAATCCGAATCGCCCTGCGGGCGATGCCAACGGCTTCAATTGGCGTCTGCTCGTGCTCCTCAGCGTCGCGATGCTGATTTTGGGCGTGGCCTTCTTTGGCCCGGCGATGAACAAAACCGTCAAAAGCCTCAGCTATCCGGAATTCCGCCAAGCCTGGGAACAAGGCCGGGTGGTCGTCGGGGATACCAAACAACCTTTCAAGGTCGTCACCACCGACACCGCCTACGACGCGAAAATCACCGGTTGGGTCACTCCGAAAATGGAAGTCCCCAAGGACGCCCAGATCCAGTCCACCACCTTCCGCGTGCCGGTCAATCTCAGCCTGCAAGGCGAAAAGGTCCGCGAAATCCTCGGCGACGACATCCGCATGCAGCAAGCGACCGAACCCGCGGACGCACCCGTCGAAGCCGAGGTCGAAACCCTCTCGCTCGCTGAATTCAGCCGCGCCTACTCGCTCGAGCAAATCAAGGCTGCCGACCCGATCAATCCACTCCGGATCCTTACCACTCCCGGTTCCACCGATGCCGTCATCGTCGGCCGCCGCGAAGTCGTGACCAACCTCGTCGCCCCCAAGGACGCCACCGGCAAGCCACTGGAAGCCGTTCCTTTCAGCGTCACCGTCTCCGTCCCGATTCTCGGCGAGGATTTGAAAAAGCTGCTCCAAACCAACGCCAACTACGACCCCACCACGGATTACCTGAAGAGCGCGCTTTTCACCTTTCTGCCCTTCCTTTTGATCATCGGCATCCTGTTCTTCCTGTTCCGCCAGCAGATGAAATCCGCCGGTCGCGGCGCGATGTCCTTCGGCAAAAGCAAGGCCCGCCTGCTCACCATGGATCGCAATAAGGTGACCTTCAAAGACGTCGCCGGCATCCAGGAAGCCAAAGAAGAACTCTACGAAATCGTCGATTTCCTCCGCGATCCGCGGAAATTCCAAAAGCTCGGCGGCTCGATCCCCAAAGGTGTGCTGATGGTCGGCTCGCCCGGCACCGGCAAAACCCTGCTCGCCCGCGCCATCGCCGGTGAGGCGGATGTGCCGTTCTTCTCGATCTCCGGATCCGACTTCGTCGAAATGTTCGTCGGCGTCGGCGCATCCCGCGTCCGCGACATGTTCGAACAAGGCCGCAAACACGCGCCTTGCCTCATTTTCATCGACGAA
>JBIPND010000173.1:0-6489 GCA_044374015.1 Luteolibacter sp.
GTCGTCGAGGAGGGCATGCATCCGCCAGCCAGGCAACAGCCAAGCTTATGAGCCGCAAGAACATCGCCGTCATCGGCTCCGGGATCTCCGGCATGGCCAGCGCGTGGTTTTTGCAACGCGACCACGAGGTGACGGTCTTCGAAAAGGACGATCGCGTCGGCGGGCACTCCAACACGGTGATGGTCGAGGAAAACGGCGGCCAGATCCCTGTCGATACCGGCTTCATGGTTTACAACGAAGTGACCTATCCGTTCCTAACACGTTTGTTCAGGGAACTGGAGGTCGCCACCAAGCCGACGTCGATGTCGTTCAGCGTGCAGCACGTGGCCGACGGACTGGAATTCAACGGCGGCAGTTTGAACCTGCTCTTCGGCCAGCGCCGCAACCTGGTCAATCCGCGCTATTGGAAAATGTTGATCCAGATCAACCGCTTCAATCGCGAGACGGTCGAGGAATTGGCCCGTCCCGCCTTCGGAGACATGTCGCTCCGCGACTATGTCAAAGCGCGCGGTTATGGGGAGGATTTCCTGCGTTGGTATCTCTCGCCGATGGCTGCGGCCGTGTGGTCGAGCCCGCCGGAAAAAATCGACCAATTCCCCGCGCGGACCCTGATGCGGTTCTGGCACAACCATGGATTTCTCGGCTTGGACACCCAGCACCCGTGGCGCACGGTCGCCGGCGGCTCGCGCAGTTATGTCGAAAAACTGACCCAACCTTTCGCAGAAAAAATCCATCGCGGGGCGGGCGTCGAGGCGGTCTCGATGCTGCCGGGCGGAGGGTCCCGGGTAAAGCTGCTGGATGGGACGAGCCGGGATTTCGATCTGGTGGTGATTGCCGCGCATGGCGATCAGGCCAGCCGGATGCTGGCCGACCCGACACCGCTGGAACAGGATTTGTTAGCCCGGTTTCCCTATCAGGAAAACGCGGCGGTGCTGCACACCGATGCGAAGTTCATGCCGCGGACCCGGCGTTGCTGGGCCGCTTGGAACTACCGCATCGACCGGGGAACCGACGGTGCGAACCGCTATTCCACGCATTACTGGATGAACGAGCTTCAGGGAGTTTCTGAAAGCCAACACTACTTCGTCTCGATCAACCCATCGTCGATGCCAGCGGAAAATTCCATCAAGCGGCGGCTGGTTTACGAACATCCGCTTTTCGATTTGCAATCCGTGGCCGCCCAGGAACGTCTCCCTCAGTTGCACGGCGAAGGTAAAGGAACCGGTCGTTATTTCTGCGGTGCCTGGCAGCGTTACGGTTTTCACGAGGACGGGCTGTGGTCGGCGGTGAACGTCTGCACGGAAATCCTGGGAAGGAGCCCGTGGTCATGAACGCACTCTACGAATGCGCGGTGGCTCACTGCCGCCTCAAACCGAAGCGACACGCGTTCAACTACCGCGTCTTCATGTTTGCTCTGGACTTGGATGATATCCCGGCGGTTGCGAAAAAAATCCCGTGGCTCAGCCACAACCGCTTCAACTTGTTTTCGATCCACGACGCCGACCACATCGACCTCGGTCAACCCGGCGGAATCCGTGGCAATCTTACCCATTGGCTGGCGGGTGAGGGGATTTCCTGTCCGGCGGACTCACGGATCCAATTGTTAACCTTTCCCCGGGTCTTGGGTTATGGCTTCAATCCGGTATCCTTTTATTATATCGAATCCGCCGCGGGCCAGCCGCTCGCCGCGGTGGCGGAAGTGGTGAATACCTTCCGCGAGATGAAACTTTACGCACTCGACCAGCTCGGTTCCGATGGAATCTGGCATCGCCGGGTGGCGAAGAATTTCTATGTCTCGCCGTTTTCAGATCCGGCGCTGGAATTTGATTTCCGCCTTGGAGCCCCGGGCGAGTCGTGGCGGGTGAACATCGATGATTATGATGGCAGCGAGCGCATGCTGCTCAGCGCGATTCGCGGCGAACGCCGGGGGTTGACGGCGTCGCGGCTGTTCTGGTATGCGTTCAAGTATCCGATGTTGTCGTTGAAGATCATTGTACTCATCCACTGGCACGCGTTGTTGTTGTGGTGGAAAAAGGTGCCGTTTATCCGCAAAAGCGAGCGCCGGGAAGCGCAGCTGGATGTGATGAGACCCCATGTTAGCTTGAAAGCAAAAGAACCATGAATGCGTCGCTTGAATTTGAAAACGAACTTGTCCCCCACCAGGCGGTGACCCACCCCGTCACGGGATTCGCCGAGAAGATGGTGCTGCGGGTGTTGGGGAAGATGCCGCTGGGCGGCTTGCGCTTGGAATACCCCGATGGCCGTGTCCGCCATTTCGGCGAACCGGGCGCGCGGGTGACGGCGCGGGTTTTCCTGCGGGATGACGAGGCGTTTTTCAAACGCTGCGCCTTTTATGGAAACATCGGAATGGGCGAGGCCTACACCGATGGGATCTGGGATACCGATGACATCGCCGCGGTGATTTCCTGGTTCGTCTTCAATGTCAACTCGCTGCAGGGCGCGGATGCCTCGTCCTCCAGCCTGGCCGGAGTGAACTTGCTCAAAATCGTCAATTGGTTCCGCCATCTCCGCCGCGAAAACACCATCGCGAACAGCCGCCGCAACATCGCCGAACACTATGATTTGGGCAACGATTTCTATCGCTTGTGGCTCGATCCCACGATGACCTATTCCAGCGCCCGCTTTGAAAGCTCCGAGCAATCGCTGAAGGACGCGCAGATTGGCAAATACGATGCGCTCTGCCGCAAACTCCAACTGTCACCCGCCGACCACGTGTTGGAAATCGGCTGCGGCTGGGGCGGCTTCGCGGTGCACGCGGTGAAAAACTATGGCTGCCGCGTGACCGGCCTGACTCTGTCCGAAGCCCAGGCGGAGTATGCCAGGAAGCGCGTCACGGCGGAAGGGCTCGATGACCGGATTGAAATCCGCATCCAGGACTACCGGCACGTGCAAGGCCGCTTCGACAAGATTGCCTCCATCGAAATGCTGGAGGCGGTGGGTGACAAATTCCACGAGTCGTTTTTTGCCAAGTGTGCCGAAGTGCTGACTCCGAACGGTCTGCTCGGCGTGCAGATGATCACGGTTCCGGACTGCAGTTATGCCAGTTTGAAGAAGAACGTCGATTGGATCCAAAAGCATATCTTCCCGGGTTCGCTGCTGTTGAGTGTCGGCCGGATCAACGAGGTTTTGATGAAGACCGGAGATCTGTTCATGCACGATCTCGAGGATTTGGGTGCTGACTACGCGCGGACGCTCTCGACGTGGTATGATAATTTCAATGCGGTGCTCGACGACGTGAGGCCACTCGGTTTTGACGAGCCCTTCATCCGCTGTTGGAACTATTATCTCAAATACTGCGAAGCGGCTTTTGCCAGCCGCAACATCTCGGTGGTCCAGGCCATCTACACCCGGCCCAACAACACCACGCTCAACCGGATTTGATGGGAACGAGTGGCCAGAGCGTGCCGGCAACGCGCGCGAGTTGGTGGCGGCGCTGGCTGCTGGCCCCGGTGCTCGCGCAGTTGACCCGTGGCATCTCGCCGGAGCGGTTGGCATGGACGATCTCGCTCGGGATGGTGCTGGGGGTTTTTCCCATCATGGGAACCACCACTTTGGTCAGTTTCATCGCCGGCTGGGCGCTGCGTCTGAACCAACCGGTGTTGCATGTTTTCAAAACCTTGGTCTATCCGCTGCATTTGGCGCTGATCCTGGTATTCATCCACCTAGGCGAGCGGCTGTTTGGGGTGCCGCCCTTGTCGTTTTCGATCCCTCAGTTGTTGTCGAAGTTCAATGCGGATCCGATGCAGTTCGCCCGGGATTTCGGGCTTGCCGCGTTGCATGGCGTGGTGGCGTGGTTGCTGATCGCGCCGTTCGCGGTGTTGTTGATCCGGATGCTGGCCCTGCCGGTCCTTCGCGGGCTGCGGGATAAAACCAGGGGGGGCACGCCATGACCTGCTGGGGATTGTTAGGCCTCGGGGTCGCCATGATGGTCATCATCTTTCTCCTGGCATGGGAATGGGCGAGGCGGGTTGATAACTATTCACTGGTGGATGCGGTGTGGGCCTTCGGCATTGGGCTGACTGGCGTGGCCTGGCTTGGTTTCAGTTCAGGTGATGCCAAACATTGGGTCGCCGGGGCGATGGTGGGACTCTGGAGTTTGAGGCTCGGCTGGCACTTGCAGCGCAGGATTCGCAAACACCACCCGCAAGAGGATGCGCGCTACATCAAGCTGCGGGAAGTTTGGAGCGGGCGGGTGGCATCGGCTTTCTTTTGGTTTTTCCAAGCGCAGGCGCTGTCGGTGGTTTTGTTGGCGCTGCCGTTTTTTGCGATCGCCCGGGATCCGGACGGGACTTGGAGTTTCTGGGAATCCGCAGGGGTGGTTTTGTGCGCGCTGGGAATCGCTGGCGAGGCCATCGCGGACGGGCAGATGTCCGCATTCAAATCCCGGAACCACGATTCCAGCGCCGTTTGCCGGGAAGGGCTGTGGTATTATTCGAGGCATCCCAACTATTTTTTCGAAGGCATCATCTGGATCGGTTTCTATATCTTCGCCTGCGGCTCGGAGTGGGGCTGGGCGACCGTCCACGCGCCGGTGCTGATCATCTATCTTCTTTTGCGCGTCACCGGGATCCCTCCAACCGAAGCTGCCGCAGTGCTGCGCAAGGGCGACGCCTACCGCCGCTATCAGAAGTCCACCAGCGCCTTCGTCCCGTGGCCGCCGCGCCCTGAACCCTGAATTTTATGATAAACACCGACCAACTTCTCGCCAAGGGAATGCTCCCCGATAAATTGATCCGCCTCGGAATCCGCAGCCGCCTGGCGGGCACGCTCGCGCCCTTCGAAAAGCTCGATTGTGAGCAGCGCCAGGCCAAGCTGATGCAGCACGTGGCGGAACTCCGTGGCAGCCCGGTGGCGATCGCCACCGACGAGGCGAACGAGCAGCACTACGAACTTCCGACGCGTTTTTTCGAGCGGGTTCTGGGGAAAAACATGAAGTATAGCTCCGGCTATTGGGATCCGGGCGTCACCAGTATTGATGAGTCGGAAGCCAGAATGCTGGCGCTGACCTGCGAGCGCGCGGGCTTGGTGGATGGCCAACGGATTCTGGAACTCGGCTGCGGCTGGGGCTCGCTTACTTTGTGGATGGCCAAACATTATCCAAATTCGAAGATCACCGCAGTTTCGAATTCCCGGACCCAGAAATCGCACATCGATTCACAAATCGCCGCGCGCGGGTTAAACAATGTGGAGATCAGGACAGCCAACATGATCCACTACGAAGGCGAGGGCAGTGGCGTGTTCGACCGGGTGGTGTCGGTGGAAATGTTCGAGCACATGAAGAACTATCAGATCCTGATGGGGCGCGTCGCCACGTGGCTGAAGCCCGGCGGGGCCTTGTTCGTCCATATCTTCACCCACCGCGAATATGCCTATCATTATGAGGCGGAAGGCGAGGATGATTGGATGGCCCGCTACTTTTTCACCGGCGGCCAGATGCCTTCGGACGATCTGCTGCTTTATTTCCAGGACGATCTCAGGATCGAGTGTCACTGGCAGGTGAACGGCAGCCACTATCAGAAAACCTCGGAGGCGTGGCTGGCGCGGATGGACGCGGCGCGCGATGAGCTGATGCCTTTGATCCGCGAAACCTACGGCGCCGACCAACAGACCCGCTGGTGGGTTTATTGGCGGGTGTTCTTCATGGCCTGCGCGGAATTGTGGGGCTACCGGAATGGCGAGGAGTGGATCGTTTCCCACTACCGCTTCCGCAAGCCGGAGTGAGCGGTTAGAAAGTTTTCCGGAGGTGGGATGGCAGGATGTTCAGCTGCTCGCGGTATTTGGCGACGGTGCGCCTGGCGACCTTGATTCCTTGTTTGTCGAGCGCCTTCATCAACACTTCGTCCGAGAGCGGCTTGGCCGGATTCTCCGCGGCGACGAGCTGTTGGATCGCCTCACGGACGCCGGCGTTCGACACTTCGGCACCGTCGCTGGTCTGATAGCCGGTGGCGAAGAAGGCCCGCATTTCCATCAGGCCGTGGGGAGTTAGGACATACTTGCCGGCAACGGCGCGGGAAATCGTGGTGGCATGCAGGCTGAGCTCGTCGGCGATGTCATTCATCGTTAGAGGCCGCAGGTGGCGGTGGCCTTTGGTGAGGAACAACGGTTGGTGTTCGATGAGCTTGTGGGCGATCGCGAGGATGGTTTCCTGGCGCAGCGAAATCGCGTGAATCAGGCTGCGGCCGTCGCGGATTTGATCGCGGAGAAACTGGCGGGCTTTGGCATCGGTCCCGTTTTTGCCGATCATGTCTTTGTAGAAATCGTTGATCCGCAGGTTTGGCAAATGCTCGCCGGTGAGTCTGGCATACCAGAAACCGTCGTCATTTTTCTCAATCACCGCGTCTGGTAGAATGTAAGGGTTTCCGGTGGGATCGAATTCGCCACCGGGATTCGGAGTGAGCCGCCCGATCCGCGAGGCGGCCTCGGCGATGCGCTCGACGGTGGTGCCCAGCGCGCGCGCGATCTGCGGGT
>JBIPND010000172.1:0-6489 GCA_044374015.1 Luteolibacter sp.
GAATACGCCGCCGCGAATGCGATCGCCATCGCTTCTTAAATCTCAAATTTGAAATCCCCATGATCCGTCCCCGCCGCAACCGCCGCACGCCCGCCATCCGCTCGATGGTCCGCGAAACCTTGCTTTCACCCGCGGATTTCATTCTGCCGTTGTTTTTCCACGAGGATGCGGCAGACACGCCGATTGCCTCGATGCCCGGCGTCACCCGTTGGTCGCTGGCGGGTCTTGTTAGGGAGGCGGGGGAAGCCCACGCGCTGGGGATCCCCGCCGTCGTGCTTTTCCCGAAAATCGACGAGGCCCTCAAAACCCCGCATGCGGAGGAATGTTCGAACGACGAAGGGCTGGTGCCGCGCGCCATCCGGGCGCTCAAGGCCGCGCATCCGACGTTGTGCGTGATCACCGATGTGGCGCTGGATCCTTACAACTCCGATGGCCATGACGGCATTGTTTACCGCGACACGCGTGGCGAACTCACGATTCTCAACGACGCGACTGTCGAAATCCTCTGCCAGCAGGCGCTCTGCCATGCCCGCGCCGGGGCGGACATGGTTGCGCCGTCCGACATGATGGACGGGCGCGTCGCCGCGATCCGCGAGGCGCTCGACGGCGAGGAGTTCACCGACGTTTCCATCCTCAGTTACACCGCGAAATACGCCTCCGCCTTTTACGGACCGTTCCGCGGCGCGCTCGATTCCGCGCCCAAGCACGGCGACAAGCAAACCTATCAGATGGATCCCGCAAATTCGCGCGAGGCCGTCCGCGAGGCCCTGCTGGACGAGGCCGAAGGCGCGGACATGCTGATGGTCAAACCGGCCGGCCTGTATCTCGACATCATCGCCAAAGTCCGCGAGACCAGCACGCTGCCGGTCGCCGCCTATCAGGTGAGCGGCGAATACCTGATGCTCAAGAGCGCCGCCGCCGGCGGGTGGCTGGATGAAAAGTCGATCGTGCTGGAATCCCTAACCGCCATCAAGCGCGCCGGGGCGGACATGATTCTAACCTACTTCGCCAAGCCAGCCTGCCACTGGCTCAAGGGACGGCTCTCCAGAATGGATGGGTGACGCCGCCTTTTTGATCGATGGCCTTGATCTCCTCAAGGCTCATCAATCCCGAGCTGCCATCGTAGTAGATGATGATCGCTTTTTTACCGTGGCGGAATGCCATTTTGTCAGTCGTGGTTTTACCTTCCACCGGCTGGGTTTTCCATAGCAGACGCCCACTCACCTCTCCGCCAATGGAGAGGTCCAAATCTCCATCGGCGAAACTGCGGCGGACGACAGCTTGCAGATCTGAAAACGCAGACTCAGCTAAGCGTCTGCCTGTGGCAAATCCCAGTCACTTGAAGCCGCGTGGTGCTGCTTGTCGTTTTTGGGCCCAGCACGATCGCGTCCAGCTGAGCGGACGCGATCCACGCCGCCTTCAACGCTGCAACACGGGATCGAGCCAGAGCCCCCAATCCGCATGATTGCCATCGCCTCCGTCATCGACGCGGAGGACGAGGTGGCGGACTCCGGAGAGATCGACCTCGAAGTGGTGGAGTCCGCCTCGTTTGATGAGCGGACTTTGCGCCAGCGGCTTGCCATCGGCCTCAATGAGGAAGCTCACCGAGCCATCATTCCCATCGGCGATACCCGCGTGGACCTCGAGGGATTTCCACGTGCCGTCGAGCAGCCATTCATGGCGGGCCGGAGCGTGGGCGTAAAACCCGTGGGAAAAAATCCGCCCGCCCGCAGCTAACAGGACAGCCGCAGACGGCAGGCGGTCGATCGACGGCCTGCCGTAGCCGATTTCTTGGACTGCCGGTTGGAGGTCGCCGAGCGGGATGGATTTGGCTTCCCCGGGCTCAATAAAACCGCGCGGCGTGAGCGTGGCAGTGAGACGCGCGGCGATTCCGGCAAGCGCGGGGTCTTCTTGGATGGCCGCAGACTGCGCGGCGGCGGCGGCCGCCTCGGGATCGTTCGCGTGAATGGCAGCGACGAGCGGCTCGAGACGCAGGCGGGTGCGGGCAGCGGAGATATCCGCAACACCGTCCGCATTCACGCGGTAAGGGTAGCGGAAAGGCGTGTTGCTGAGGAAGCCGGAAGCGACGCCATTTGCCTGAAGGAACACCACCCGCAGCTCGGCGGCCTTGCCGGCAGCCAGCGCTTGGCAGTGCAGAGTGAACCGCCCCTCGGCATCCGGCGCCGCGGTGGCGGTGGTCGCATCGTAATCAGAGCCTCCCTCAGGGTCCATGTAGGCCACCACCCCATAGACCGGCGGATCGGCGGTGACTTTTCCCGAGAAGGTAAAGCCTTTGTCAGAGGGCTCGATCGCCAGCTCAGAAGGCTGGGCATTCGCGCGAAGGCTGGCACCCTTGATCGAGCCGGAAAACATTGGATGCGAGGCAAGCCGCAGACCGTGCGCCAAGGTCAGGAAGGACCCTTTGCTTTCATTGCGAAGTTCCTCGCCGAAGGTGCGGTTGCCACTCCCCATCAGGGCGGTGCCGAAGGCCTCGCGTTCGTCAGGCCGCTCGCGGTTGTGCGGCAAGCCCAGCGCGTGACCGAGCTCATGACAAACCCCGCCAATGAAAATCGAGTTGTAGCGGCCGATGCTGATGTCGCCGTATTGGCCGTCGCTCACCCGCGGTTCGGTTTTGGCGAGCAGGTCGAGATCCAGAATGGGTGAGTCCACCTGCCAGGCATTGCCACTCATGTGGGTGCCCCCGGCGTAGTAGGGACTGTTCTGGGTGATGCGGCGTTTCTCTGGATCCCAGTTCGACATGTTGCAGAAAATCACCAGCGTTTCGCGGTCGGGATCGATTCCCGCGAGGCGCAGGGTTCTCAAGGACTCGGTGCGGATGCGTCCGCCGCTTTGGCCATCGTAATCCGCATAAGGCGCCTGGCCTTTCACCACATGAATGCGGAGCAAGCCGTCATCGATGTGATCAAAACCCAGGGTGCGCGGCCCAAAACCGAGGCGCTCCATCTCGCGTGCATAGTAGTCGCGAATGTGGAGAAGAATGGCGGAAAGCCGCTCCTGATAGCGGGGCGCGGGATCCCGGTCACTCGGCGTCCACAGCACGATATGGAGCTTGCGCACGGCGGGCTCCGGGTTTGCTGCCTGCCATGCATCGAGAATCGCCCGCGCGGCTGGGACCTTGAGTTGAATCTCCTCCTGTGGCCCCAACGGTGAGGCCGCGAGGGTGGTGGCGAGACTGGAGGCGAGGGCAAGCGCGACTGGCGCGAAATAGCAAAAATTCACATCGCAGAAACGGCATCCCGGCCCGGAGTCTTTCGAGTGATAGTATTCTCATGAACGGGGTCCTTTGATTCAGATGTTTTCTCATGCTTTTTGATGATTTTCTGGATCATTGGATTTTCGCGGGGGCGGGCTCACAAGCTGGCTCATGGCGGCAGGCTGCTCCACGCAAAGAGCGGCATCAGCCGCTTGCCTCAAGCCCGGCCTCACTACTTCAACTGAAGGATGATTCGCACCGGGTGCTGCAGTTTTGGCAGTTTTTCGCTGTTCGGAGTGTGGATTTCATCATTGTCGCGCGAGGCTCCGGGATTGTTCACGAGGGCGTCTCTGTCGCGAATGATCGAGATGATTGACGCGTGGCGGGTGGCGGCGAAGCCGCCGTCCGCTTCGATCCGCGAACCGTTATAGAGCCAGGCTCCGGCTGGCAGTGTTCCGGAAATCGCGGCGGTTGAAGGGTCGCTCAGGTTGACCGTTTCGTTGAGGAATATCCTTTCCGGTGGGCCGTTGTGCTCCCATTCCACACGGGTCACGACCGCTCCGGGTCGGCTCACGGTGGCGGAGGCGTTTTCCGGGCCCAGATCCGGGTTTGGCTGCGCGCCGAGGAGCAGGGCCGCCACGTGGATGTCCTGCGCGGCGGCAGCGGTCGTGAAAACCGCCTCGTGCACCTTGCCATTCTCTCCGACGAGAACGTATTCTACCGCGCCCTCGCGCATGTTGACAGCTGCGGGAATGATGATCTCGCGGGTGTTCCGGTCGAATACCACCGCGCCGACGGAGAAGCGCCCGCGGCCAAGATCCACCACCATCGGTTCCCGGCCTGTGTCCCGAGTGGGCACGGTGTCGAGTGGCGGGGTGGCCACGGCTTCCTTTTTCGCGGCAGCGCCCGCCGGGGCCGGGCGCTGCCAGCGGCACTCGGAAAAAACACACAATCCCCCTATCAAACCAAGTAGGGGTGCGATGAAAAGGAGCTTCCGGATGGCTGGCATTTTCGCGGGCAGGCCATGCATGACCCGGAAACTCTGGTGGGGCGAGTCCTCTCACACAAGTGACGAGTGTGCCATTGTCCGAGAAATTCCAAGCGGGAAATACGAACCCAGCTTTTCACCTTTTCACTTGCCGACTGGCCCGGGGGCAATATTGTCACGAGATAAATCCAATTCCATGAGCGTCATCCCTCGCTACTTAGCAGTCTTCGCCGCGATCGCGATGGTTTTGTCCTCGGAGCTAGCCACGGCGCTTGAAATCCCGTTGGGCGGGGTTGGCGGGGTTGGCGACATCGTTCCCGGGACTGGATTGATATCTGTCACCTCAGTCACGGCGGGTGGCCCGGGCTCTGCGGCTGGCTTGTTGCCGGGCGATATGATCCTGGGAGCTGACGGCATATCGTTTTCCACCACATCGACCGATGGAGGCACCGGCTTTGTCGGCGCGATTCAAGATTTTGCCATGGCGGTGGACCGTGCGGAGGGCAGTGGCGGGGCATTAAATTTGCAGGTGATCCGCAGCGGGGTGGGGGGCGTCACCATGAATTTGAATCTCAATCCCGCCGGGACTCTCGGCCCCGCCTGGCCGGCCAACACCGGCAAGACCGCGGCCATGTTCGAGAGGAGTTGCGACCAGATTCACAGCCGCGTGCAAGCCAGTTCCAATGGCGACTTCGGATACAACAGCGGATGGTTCGGCATCATTCTTCTTTCGCATCCGAGCTGGAACCAAAGCTCGGGGTCCAAGCCATTCCGAAACTCGATCAACAAGCTCCGGAGCCGTTGCGAAAACTACATCAACGGCCGGATCCTCGAGCCGGCGGAGGCCTACTACTGGAATGGTAGCGACGTGGTGGCCAACCCGGCCTACGTCAGCCCCGGTCTTGAAAACTGGGATGTCTGCAGCAGCGCAATGTTCCTCGCCTTGTATCGCTCGAAGACCAGCGACACCACGGCGAATGCAGTCGTGCAGCGGTCCGCGGAGGCGATCGCCCATCGCATCCAGCACTGGGTGCAATATGACGATCCGGGCATTCCCCATGTTCTTGGCGGAGGCATCGGCCGCATGGGCCATGGGGGCGTGCATGGTGACTATTCCCACTACAATGGCACCGGGGCGCTCAACATCATCAATGCACACGCGCTGCCCGCCCTCGCCCTGCTGAGAAACGCGGGTGCCAACATGAATGTCAACCTCGGGCTTTCCATCAATGCCTTCACTGAAAATCCGGGCCTGATCCAACCGACGATTGAGCAGAAATTCCGCATTTGTTGGGACTACGTGAAAGCCGCGACCGCCATCGGCGGCGGCGATGACGGGAATGTCGGCTACGTCGGCGCCCAGAGCGGCTGGGACAGTGCCGGACGCACCCCGGGTTGTTTCGCGGGCTGGCATCTTTATGGCATGGCCGCCAACGCCGATGATACCGACAAGATCGCGCGGCAGGCGGATTACTTCACCCGCCGCTGGTTTCGGCAGCAGCACGCGCACGCCTACACGCTCGGCGGCATTGCCCTTTCGCAACTCGCCATGCCCTTTCTGGATGACCGCCGCGAGCGCTTCTTCCAGGAAAACACCCGGCTTTTTCCCGCGCTGGCGCGTGGGCCGGATGGTAGCATCGCGTATGTTCCCGGCCGCCAGAACAACGGCGGTGATGGATATCTGAACTGGACCAACGTCGCACTCATCAACGCCGCCATTCCCGTGGCGGTCCGGACGGGAAACCTACCCGGATTTCCTGCTCCCAATCCGGCCCGCATTCATGCGGGGATGCGCTCGCCGGTGAACTCCTGGCCCGCGATCGAAGCGCGCCGGGTTATTCTAACTGGCGGCTTGAGCCACTCGCTGGATCTGGATGTCACTGATGTCGATGGCAGCCTTCTCGCGCCCGCCACCTACAGCGCCGCCTGGTCCCACGTGAGCGGTCCGTCCAGCGTGGGGTTCGGCTCGCCTTCGGCGGTGGACACCACGGTGACGGTTAGCCAGGCGGGAACCTTTCGGGTGAATCTTCAGGTCACCCGCGGCGGGTATGTTCTCAACGAACCCTATGATCTCGTGGTCAGCGCGAGCACGCCTCCGGCCAGCGTCGCTCCTTACGTCATTTCCCAACCGGCGAACCAGGCGGGGGACCAGGGAAGTCGCGTGACCTTCAATGTCACCGCACAGGGCACCGCACCGTTGATCTATCAATGGCGCAGGAACGGGGTGGCGGTGGGGGCGCAATCGACCAGTCCGTCTTTCAGCATCTCCTCGGTGGCGGCCGGTTCC
>JBIPND010000174.1:0-6479 GCA_044374015.1 Luteolibacter sp.
CGCGGCCGGAGCCGATGGCGCGGCCGGTTGTTCGGTCCTCGCAGCGTAGAAACACATTTCCCGTGGTGCCCGAGTGGGAAACCACGAAGCCGTGACGGCTGAACTCAGCGATGGAGTCCACCACCAGGCAATCATCAGAACTCTGCAGGCGATACATGTAACCGTTTCCAGCTCCGCCGCCGTATTGCGGGCGCTGGAAATGGCAGTTTTTCACCGTGATGTTTTTCGATGATTCGAGCCGGATGCCGTTCGACGGGTTGTGGCAGGTCGAGGTGTTGCCGACGGGGTGATAGCTTCTAACATTCGATACCCAGCAGTCCATCGCGCTCTGGATGTCGATCACCCAACTGAACGCCACGTCATGGGCGGCAGTGCCCGGCTCCTCGTGGTCGGACTCGCCCCACTGCGCTCCGGGATGCTGCACGTTGCCGATGGAAAGATCCTCGATGCCGCACCCGGTGATGCGCCCGGAAATTTTTCTCACCCTTGATTTGTCGCGCGTCAGGCAGGTGTAGCGCATCGGGATATCGATCTCGATCCAGTTCTCCACCGTATTCACCGCCGTCACCAGCCGCCGGTAGTTCGCGGGGGCGGGGATCTTGGTTTTAGAGTTCCAGGAAGCCTGCTGCCCGTGTTCGAGGATCCAGGCGGGGGTGAAATCCCGGAGGACCTCGATCAGGTTTCCAGGCGCGAACGACGATGCGTCGGCCAGATGGATGCGCTTGGTCGGGCTGGTGATGTCGGCGGCGATGGCGACGTTTGCACCCTCGGCGGGGTTGAGTCCGGAAATGCGGATGGCAGCCAAACCGCGCATTGCCACGGTGGTGCTGAGGAGAAACGTTTTGTCAGGTCCGCTGCCGCGCAGCAGCACGCCGTTTGCGGAAATACGGAGCAATTCGCGGCCGCGAGTTTTCGAAATTTTGAAGGTGCCGGGAGGCAGACTGACCACGCCGCCACCGGCTTTGCTGGCAGCATCGAGCGCCGCTTTGATTGAGGCCGTGCTATCGGTCGTGCCAGTCGGGTCTGCGCCGTAGCGTCTCACGTCGAAAATCGGCCCCTCGATTTGCGGTATGGCTACCTCGCCCCTTTGGTAACCGGCGTATGAGAAATCTTGGATGAACTTGTCCTGATAGAATGATGCTCTATCCGGCGGCTGCCAATCCGCCGGATAGAGCACGCTCCGCCACGGGGTGTCCGGGCTAGGCGTGACTCGCACGGCATCGAGTTCGAAGCCGGTGATTCGAAACGACGAGGCAGGGTCCGCGGTGGCGTTGGCAAAAACGGCTGCCACCTCGGCATCCGCGCTGCCGCCATTCACCAAGAGGCCAAGTTCACTGACATTGACCATGCCATTCGAAGTTCCGGTGACGTGCCGCGATGGGTTGTTGCGATTGAGAATGGTGAATGATTCGTCGCCGCTGATGAACTCGAAACGAATACCTGTGAGCTGCCAGGCGTGGCCGGGTTCGAGCGCGACCGCGTTGATGCCAATCAGGAATCCTTCTGAGTGGTCGATGCCGTTGGTGCCGCCACGCACCCCGAGTTTTCCAGAGGCGTCGCGGTCGATCAGCGCGTCCTTCATGCGGGCCCCGGAGCTTGAGGTTAGACCGACGGCATCGATGGTGAATGCAAACTTCCGATTGAATGCCGCACTCGCGGAAACCCTGCCGCTCGCCGTGAAATCCGCGTTAGCCGTGGGTTTCCCCGAAGCATCGACAGCGAACACGGTGCTCGCCGCCGATTTCCCCTCACTGCCGGGGATCGATGTCAAAACAATCCGGGCGTCCAGCGAGCCGACGGGCGTGGCGCAGAGAACCAAGCCGAGCATTCTTCTCAGGGCGGAATGAAGGGAAATCCCCGGGTTCTTCATGATGCGCACATACCAAGGAGCTTTGAAGTCAACTCCTTGTTCGAATCGTTCGTTAAGTTGATTCACTCTACAAGGAACTTGTGGATCATCCGATGCTGATAGGTCTGGCCCGGACGCAGGACGGGAGATGGGAAAGAGGCTTGGTTGGGAGAGTCAGGAAAACCCTCGCTCTCCAGGCAGAGAGCGGTGCGCTTGTCATACTTCACGCCGCCTTTGCCAGTTACGGTGCCATCGAGGAAGTTCCCGCCGTAGAACTGGATGGCTGGCTGATCGGTGGAAATTTCCATCACCCGACCCGATGTGGGGTGTTTGAGGCGGGCTGCTAACCGCACGCCGCTGCCCTTTTCCAACACCCAGCAGTGATCATAGCCGCCGCCAAACTTCAGTGCCTCCGTATCCGCATCCAAGCGCTCACCGATGACCCGCGGCTTGGTGAAGTCCATCGGGGTGCCGGCGACGGGCGCGATGACGCCCGTGGGGATGAGGCCGATGTCAGTGGTTAGGAAATGCGGGGCGGCGAGCATCAGCTCATGGTCGTTGATGGTGGCATTTGGATTTCCTGATAGATTCCAGTAGGAATGATGGACGATGTTGAGGATCGTCGGCGCATCGGTGGTGGCGCCGGCCTCCCATTTCAATTCATTTGCATCGGTGAGAGTGTAGGTGACTTTCACGCTGAGATTGCCGGGGTAGCCTTCCTCGCCGTCCTTGGAGAGGTAGCTGAATTCCACACCGTTGTCAGCGGTGGCGCGGCCGGTCCAGAGCACTTTATCAAAACCCTTGAGTCCGCCGTGAAGGTGACAAGGAATTCCACCAGGATCGTTGTTGGTGGCGAGGGTGTAGTTCTTGCCGTCGAGGGTGAATTTACCGTCTTTGATGCGGTTGCCGAAGCGACCGACCGACGCGCCGAAGTAGCTGGTATTGGTGAGCCAGCCATCGAGCGTGTCGTAGCCGTGAGTGACGTCGGCGAGTTTTCCGAGTTTGTCAGGCACCTCCATCGAGACGAGGATAGCGCCGTATTCCGTGACCCGGGCCTTGAGGCCGTTTTTGTTAGTCAGTGTGAAAATGGCCACCTCGCGGCCGTCCGGCATTTTGCCAAACAGCTCTTGTTTGACCTCGGCGGCGAGGCAGTGGCAAGCGACCATTCCGATGGCCCATGTGCTGACGATGATACAGATGTTTTTCATAAATGGTGGCAAGTGATCAATCAGCAGGAACGCCGGCGGCGCAGCAGGGCGAGGACGCCAACACCACCCAGCAGCGCGGCACTTGGCTCAGGAATGACGGTGAGACCGAGCTCACCGGTGGACTCGGTGAACTGCCAGGTGTTGTCGCCGCTGGTTAGATCCCAAATTCCATTGAGATCGGCATCCATGAGGCTGCCGGAATACTGATCGCCGAGTGAGAGGGTGGCGAAGGTTCCCGTTTCACTGGCCATGTCAAACAGGTTCCACGAGTAGGTTCCGGTTCCGAAGATCACACCGATGTCGAGAGTCATTGCGCCGCCGTAAGTTAGAACACCTGCCGCTCCAGCACCGGTCAGGTTGACGAAATCATGGCCGCCCGTGACGCCCGCACCCAGAGTGCCATCGATTTCCATGATGGTGGTGCCGGCGAGAACCAGTGTATCGGTGAAATCCATCTGGCCGGGGCTGTTGCCGACGGCGAGGGTGCCGTTGATGACGGTCTTGCCGACCGTTCCCGATCCGGCGAGCGTTGCGCCGGAGGCGACAGTGGTGAGTGAACTGGTGGAAATATTACCGTCCACCACCAGTTTGCCGCCATTGATGTTGGTCGCGCCGGTGTAGGAGTTGGTGGCATTGGTGAGCGTCCAGTTTCCCGCACCGGATTTGGTGACGGCGAGGGTCGCGGTCCCGTTGGAAATGGAGCCGCTGACGGTGTTGGTGCCTGTCGAGGTGCCGGAGAGTTCGAGAATGCGGTTTCCTGTCGCACCCGAATCTACATTTCCAGCGAGTGTGAGCGAGCCACCGTCACTGGTAATCGTGGAGGAACCGTTGCCTGCGATGGTTTTGACGGTGCCGCTGATGACGTTGTCGCCGGCGGTGTTCAGGATCGAGAGCCCGGCGGTGGTGAAGGAGAGGCTGGATGCCAGCGAGATATTGCCGGCGGTTCCATCCAGGGAGACATAGCCAAGATTCTGGGCGTTGATGATTTTGGGGCCGGTGCCCAGGGCACTGGCGTTGGTGATTTTCAGCTCGCCGGTGCTGATGGTGACTCCGCCGGTGAAGGTGTTGGTGCCGGAGAGCGTCAGGCTACCCTCGCCCTGCTTGGTGAGGCCCAGGCCCGTGCCGGTGATGGCACCTTGGATCTGGCCCGAGATCCCCGCGGCTTGATCGAAGACGCGGGAACCGCTGCCGGCCAGGGTCATGCCGGTGTTGACGGTGCCGAGGTTCTTGAGGAGGCCGTTGGTGTAGGTGATGCTGGTTAGGCCGGTGAGGTTTTTGCCCGACACGTCGAGGACGGTGGAGGCACCGCTGAGCGCGAGGGTGGCGACGATGGCCCCGGCACCTGTGCCACCTACACGGGTGATGTCTCCAGTCACCGTGATGCTCCCCCCGGTGAAGTTGAGCGCTGCGGTTGTGCCGCCACCGCCGTTGTTGGTGGCCATGGAGATCGCGCCGAATGTGGCCGTGCCGCCGCCGATGTTGATGGTGGCGTTGTTGGCACCGGTCATCGATGCGTTCGTGGCGACGGCCATGTTGACCGAAGCGACTTCGAGCGTTCCAGTATCGAAGGTTAGAGTCGCGTTCGAGCCGGCGCTGCCAGTTCCTGTCCGCCTTGCCATGGTCAGCGCACCGATCTTGGCATCCACACTGTGAGCGGAAAAATCCACCACCGCCGTGTGGGTGCCATTGTGATTAAAGCCGTTGTTGACCATGTTCATGGTGGTGACGGCCGCAATGCCGTCCGCAGCACGGAGCAGCAGGGTGCCGGTGCTTGTTTCGAATGAAAGATTGCCGCTGCCACGCCCGCTGCTGGATCCGATGGCGACTGTGTTGGCGTTGATGGTATTCGCGACGCTACCTAGTTTCAGGGTCTGGCTGACACCCCTACCCGCCCTGTCGCCTACACCGAGCACGTCTGCGGTGATGCTGCTAGTCGCAGCAAGTTTGACAGTCGCCTGTGCACCGCCGGTGTTTGAATTGGTAGCGCCCAAGCGGAAAATCCCAGTGTTACCCAGATTGGCATTGAACGTGCCCAAGCCGCTCATATCCAGACTGTTGGTGGGGGCGCCCGATGCACCCGGTGTCGTTTGTCCGACCTGGAATGAAGTGCCACTCACGGTGAGTGTTCCCGTGCTGCCGGTGAGCGTCACATTCGTCGGGGTCGCTGCAGTCGTGCTGCTGCCCGCGAGGAGGAAATTTCCCGCGACGGTGAGGGTCTGGCCTGCGGCGATGGCGGTGGTGTGCTGGAGGGTGGCGCTTTCCTGGCTGTAAGTTAGAGACGCGATCGAGATGCTCGTGTCCACGGTGTTGGTGATGCCTGAGGCCAGCGCGCCCGTGGCGTTGAAAGTGATATCGTCGCCCGTGGCGGCGGCGTTATCGCTCCAGTTATCGACCGTGGACCAGTTATTGTCCACTCCACCGGCATCCCAAGTGATGGCGGCGGCATGAAGATTTGGTGACAGCAGGGTAAAGCCGGCGGCGATGGTGGCGGGAAGCAGGAAGAGGTGTTTGTTTTTCATGGGTTTACTGGTGGTTTTCCGGGGGGGATCAAGGTCGAGATAGATGAAGTGTTTAAATGATCTCACTCCTACACGGTGGATGCCCGAAAAAGCTGACTGACTTTCTTGGGCTCGCATCCGGCATGAGGTTGATAGAAAAGTGATAAGGCTTGATTCAAGGAGAGTGAGAAGTCTGGGGTTTCATGAAAATCCCTTCGGAAATATGGGGGCGGCGCGTCAAGCGAACTTGCCACGCCGCCTTGTTTCCGGTAGATGCTTCTCACTGAATGGCCAGTCGGCCCCGAGCTTACGGTTGAGTCACTTTGAGACGGGCAAAGTTTTTCGCAGGGGTGCCTGGAGTGAAGGTGTGGGAGATGGTGGAGGAAGGATCTCCACCCGACTGGGTAACCGCTGGCGACCATGAACCGGTATCGAGAGTCTGTGAAATTTCGATGACCCAGGAGACGTCGCCGTTGGCAATGGCGTCGGCTCCCTTGGTGTAGGTGATGACGTTGCCGGCGAGGACGCCTGCGGGTTGGCTGGAAACACGCGGGTTTTGGCCGAGGGCATATTCCACGATGTTGGTGATGCCGTCGTTGTCGAAGTCACCGGTAGCGGGTTCGCCGGGGATGTTACCCTTGGTTGGGTCGTTGGCCCATGAGGCGTAGTTGTTGGAGCCGCCAGGAGCGATGAGGAAGCCGCTGGCATTCAGGGTGTAGGTCCCAGCACCCGCGCCGTTCACGGAGATGAGGGCGAGCTGGGCCGGAAGAAGCCCACCAGTGCTACTGCCAAATTTCAGCGAGGAACCGGAAACGAAGGTGCCGGTGATGTTGAGGGTGCCACCGGTCCAGTCGATTCCGCTGCTGTCGGCGAAGATGAGATTGGCTCCCGCTCCCAGGTTGATGACGGCACTGCCTGCGGCAT
>JBIPND010000282.1:0-5013 GCA_044374015.1 Luteolibacter sp.
CGCAGACCAACTAGCCCTATGACGAAATGATCCGCTGGCGGCGCAAAACGGACGGAAGTTATGCTTTCGATTTTAGTGCGTTTGAAAAATTCGTGAAGTTCTGCATGAATCTCGGCATCGACCGGCGCATCGAATGCTTTTCCATGCTGCCGTGGGTGTCGGGGAAATTCGATGTTGCGGATATCATGGCGACGGCGGAGAAATCACTGCTGGAGATCACCTTGCAAGCCGTCAAATGAGAAAACTCCTCGTTTGCAAGCGTCCAATCCAAGATACTGGAAATGCGGCACCGGCCTGGGTCGTGGCTTCCCTCCAACCAACTCCGCAAGATCGTCAGGTCGGCACGGCAGTCGGTGCCGGGATTGAAAGAAGGCTCCCGCCCGCCTCGTTCCGATTGCCATGATTCCCGGTATCCTTGGTTCCATGGTTGCGATTTGCCTGCTGTTCATGGTCGGCGTTTCCTGCGTCCGGGGCGACACGCGCCCCAACATCCTGTTTTTCCTGGTCGATGACATGGGCGTCTTTGACACCTCGGTGGCCTTCCTTCACGATGCCGCCGAAAGGCCGATAGAATCGCCCCTTCAGCGTCGTTATCGCACGCCTAACATGGAGCGGCTGGCTGCCACCGGCATGCGCTTCGCCAATGCCAGGGCGTTTTCCGTATGCACCCCGACCCGCGCCTCCATCCTGACCGGCCAGCATGCGGCGCGCCTCCGCATCACCACCTGGACCCACCCGAAGGATGCGCGTGACACCGGTGAAATTGCCCGCGACGGATTGCGTGGTCCTGCCTGGCGCACCAGCGGAATGGATCCCGCCTGGCCGACCCTGCCAAGGATGCTCGGGAGAGCCGGTTACCGGACGATCCATGTGGGCAAGGCCCACTTCGGGCCGGACGACAGCCCGGCGGGCGACCCGCTGAGGGCTGGTTTTGCCGTGAATATCGGCGGCTACGGTGGCGGTGGGCCGGGGTCCTACTGGGGAAGGAAAAACTACAGCGCGGCATGGCGTAACGGCGGGCATGATTGGGACGTCCCCGGTCTGGAAAAGCACCACGGCACCGATACCTTCCTCACCGAGGCGCTTACCCGCGAGCTTTGCGCAATTCTAACCCGGGCGCGGAAGGATGGAGACGCTCCGTTCTTCGCTCACATGTCGCACTATGCGGTGCACGCGCCGTTCGAGGCGGACGAGCGTTTCACCGCGAACTACCCCGATCTCGATGGCATGCCGCTGGCCTTTGCCACGCTCGTCGAGGGCATGGACAAGTCGCTCGGCGATCTGCTCGACACGCTTGAAAACCTCGGTATCGCCAGCAAGACCTTGGTGGTCTTCTATTCCGACAATGGCAGCGACGGTCCCCCTAACATCCCCTTGCGCGGGAAAAAGGGCACCCACTTCGACGGCGGCAGCCGGGTGCCACTGATCATTTCCTGGGCCAAGCCCGACCCCGCCGAGTCGCTGCAAAGCGAATGGCCGATCCGTCCCGGCTTCATTGAGGACGACCTTGTCACGCCGATGGACTTCCTGCCCACCCTGGCGCGCATCGCCGGGGTGGTGCCGCCTGAAGGTGCCCCCATCGACGGCCACGACCTCGGCCCGTATCTCCGCGGCACGCCAGGCACGCACCGACCGCAGCAATTCGCAGTGCATTTCCCTCATGGCCGGCACAACAGCGAGCTGTTCACCACCTGGGTGGACGGGCGCTGGAAACTGATCTATCAGTATGCCTCCCGCGATTGGCAGCTCATCGATGTCGTGGCCGATCCCGGCGAGCAGCGCAACGTGGTCGCCGGGCACCCGCAGCAGGCGCTGGCCATGGCTCGCGCAATGATCGAACATCTCGACGCCATGGCGGCCCAGTGGCCGCTGGATAAGGAAAGCGGCCGGCCCGTGAAGCCGGACCTTTCACCGCTCGAGGTCATCCAATAACAAACGGGCGTTTTTTGAACCGGTATGGAAGAGGTTCGAGAGATTGATCCAACCACTTGAAAGGTGCGTCAAATAGCGGGCAATCGTGGTTTATCCAAGGTTTTGAAATTCACTTTTGAGTTGGTTGTTCGGCCGGCAGCACGCCGATCCCGGCGGCGGCGGCGTAGGGTTTGCCGGCGGCTCCGGCGGTGGAGGTGAAACGGACGAAGCGGGCCTCGACAGCTTTGTCTCCTAACAATATCGTCCGCTCCGACGGGGCGTTGACGAGGTTGCCGAGACGGAAGGGCAGGGGAGTGCTCCAGGATGTTCCGTCGCGGCTGAAAGAGAGTTCTCCGGCCTCGACCATGCCATCCGGAACCGCCTTGTCCTGGCGCGGCAGATAGGTGATGCCGGCGACATTGTGCTCACGGCCGAGAGCGATTTCCAGCTGGTGCGGATGCGGAGCGGTAGGCGACCAGCGCGCGTGCCAATAGGTGGAGGGTCGCCATCGATCGCTTTGGCTCCGGCGTAATCGGCGCTTTGCTCGCTCGCGCATGAGCGGATCGACCAAGCGGATGGGTCGATGGAAATCCGGGCATCGCAGGGCGGGCCGGATTGCTTGTCGAGGTAGGCGATGGCGCGCACTACTGCCGCCGGTGGCTCCGAGCGCGCCGTCGAAGTCTGACGGGGCTGTCATCGGGTTGCGCGGCACGTTGCTGGTCGTCTCTGCCGCCAGCGGTGCGTCCTTGATCGGTCCGGCGTTGTAAACCGGGGTGCCGTCGGGATGCTGGTCGATGGTGCGCTTGCCGGTTTCCACATCGGTGGTGGTCTTTTGGCCATGTGCTGCCCCGGCGCGGACATTGCGGGCACGAATCGCTTCCTGTTCGCGGGCCGCTTCGGCCGCCGCTCTCTCCGTCTCGCGGGCGGCCTTGCTCTGAGGTAACCTGGGCAGCGCGGGCGGCGCTTTCCTGCTGGCTGCGGCGCTCATCGAGCATCGCATTGCCGTGCTTTTGCGCCTGCGGGTTGCTGGAGGATCGGGCGAGGGTCTGGGCGCGTGCCAAATCAATCGGAGGGCGCTCAGGGGCAACCGGAACAGCGTCCAGTGCGGCTTGAGCTTCGGGATCGGTGAGAGAACGGAATCGGGAAGCCATGCGCGGAGACGGTCACGCGCCTTGGCCCGCTGAAACGGGCGCAGGGAAAGGGAAGGGGAGTCGCCGGCCATGGATGACGGAGCCTGCGGCGTCAGGCGAGTGGGGATAGCACCATGTAACCCCCGTGCTTACCACCCCCCTTTTTCCCCCGCCATCCGGTCCGGCCAACGGCTCTTTCAACGGCCATCACCCCAAAAGCAATTCCTTTGCAGTTAACCGGACTTCAGCGGGTCTCGGGTCGCATTTGGCTGTGGATGCTTTGGATCGCCTGCTTGGCGTTCGAATCGCCAGGATGGGCTTCGAGGAACCGGTTGAAGTTCACCAAAGCTTCCTCGAAGCGGCCATCTTCCGCCAGCAGCATTCCTTGCTCGTAGAGTGCGATCATGAGGTCGGGTTCTAAGGCGAGAGCGTTCGTCAGCGCGGCGAGGGCGGCTTTCCTTTCTCCGCCAAGCCGCAGGATGTGGCCGAGCGCGTAATTCACGCGCGAGTCGTCCGGCGCGAGCAAGATGGCTTTCTCCACCGCCGCCAGCGCATCCTCAGGCTTTGAGTTTTCGAGCAGGGCGAGGGCGTATCCGGCGTGGATCTCCGCCCTGGCGGGAGCAGCGGCGACGGCGGATTCGTAATGCAAAAGCGCGGCTGAAGAGTCGCCGGAGGAAGTCGCTTCCGCCGCTTTCATCAAGAACCCGTCTGCCTCGTCCATGCCTAACTCTTTGAGCTTTTCCATAGCCTTGCGGGCGTCCTCGCTCCGCCCGAGGGCATTGAGGATGATCACATAGAGCTGCCACGTTTCCGGGTCGGAAGGGTTTTCGATGAGGGCGTTTTCGGCGGCGACGAGCGCCGCGGTAAGGCGGCCCGCCTGGATCGCATCCAGCGCGGCGTTGTAGAATTCGATGTTCTGATCGGACATGGCGTGAAGCTATGCCGGCAGATGCGCATTCCAAGAGCTAAAACGCCCGGCGCTCCGCTCATGGAACCGAAACACCCGGGCGCTAGAACACGTTCACAACTGGAGGGGCGGGATCCCCCCTTTTTTCCCCGCCATCCGGGCCTCCGATGGGCCTTCTCAACGACCGTCCTTCGCCGAATGCGATCAGCACTCTGCTAGATGATATCAGGGACACCGTGCCAAGCGGGTGCAGCGTTGGCGCGATCTGTTTGCCGGCGAAATCACCACCGATCCCGAGAGCGGCGAGGACGGCGACGGACTGCCACTCGCATGGGGAAAACGCCATCACCGCGACCCGAGGCGGCTGACAGCGCCAGCGATGACCATGACCGGGGCACGCTCCCGCTGTTGCTTGAATACGAATTCCATCAGGATCCCACGCGGGCCGGATCATCCGCCACCACAAACACCGCAAAATTTGAACTTTGAAAGAAGCATAGGATGCCACGAAACGCAGGAGGTTGACGACTTGGATCCGCCCAGCGATCCTCCGCCCTTCCGAGAACAGTTTCCTCAAATCCAGTCATGTTCAAATCAGGTCTCAAGTTGCTTGTTCCGCTGGCGGTTCTGATTTTGCTGCTGCTGGCGATTTACAGGACGCCTCAACCACCGGCACCGGTTGGCAAGGAATCGCAAAGCCCCGCAAGCGCGATGGAGGCGGATCCTGCCCGCATCCTCGTCAGGCCATTCAAGGCCGAAGGGGATCGAGTGGCCTTGGCTTTGGACGGTGGCGAGTTGCCCATTCTTGGCGGTGAGGTGCCGGGCATCATCGTGGGTAAAAACATCTTACGCACCGTTCATCTCGCTTGGTTGCATGATTGGACCGATGTGGCGTGTCGCAGCTCCTTCAAGAAACTCCAGTCGCTTTATGCTTCGGAAGAAATCACTGGATTGCCCGCCCTGAAAATTCACTTGAATCCGGTCTTTTCCGACCTGCTGGGTGAGGCGGTTCACCGTGCGATGCTGCAGGTTCTGGCACGCGCCGAGGGCCATGAAACTTATCTC
>JBIPND010000175.1:0-6457 GCA_044374015.1 Luteolibacter sp.
GTTTCCGAATCGTAGGCCTTGAGGGTCAGGCTGCCGGTTTTCGAAACCTCGAAGACGGCCATGCCGATGCGTTGGGATCCGATATTGAGTGCGACGGTGGTCTGAATGTCAGCCATGATGCGGTGGTGATAGGGAAAAAAACGTGACAGGTGGGAAATTGGGCAAATCCGCAGTTAGCGCCGCTCGACGCTGACTTCGGCATAACGGTCCCACCACATGTCAGCGAACGGAGTTTCGGTCTTGCTGAGGAGAGGCACCGTCTCGCTGCGGGAAATTTTGTCGGAGGCGGCATTCCACCAACCTTCCTTACTCTTGTTGGTGCCTTCCGCCTTTTTCTCGCCGTTGACGAGGACTTCGTAGCCGACCAGTTCGACGGCGTTCTTGCCGCCCTTGCTGGACCCGGTGAGCCGCTTGATCGAGGCAGGCGACAGATAGACCGAGCAGAAAATATCCTCGTCTAGGGGCACGTTGACGTGGGTGATGTCCTTGGTCAACAGCAGATAGGAACCCGACTTCTCCGGATTCTTGACTGCCACATACCATTTCACCGTGATTTTCTCACAGGTCTTGGACGGCGGTTCGGGGCTGAGGGAAACCTTGAGTTTGGTTTCGATTTCAAGCCAGTCGCCCGGCTTGAAGCTTTTCTGTTTGCCGCCGGAAAACTCGGGGGATTGCAGATCATCAAAGGTGGGCTTCTCGCCGACGACCTTGGAGGCTTGGCCGAATGCGCTGCTGGCGGCAACCGCCGTGAGCATCAAGGAGGCGGCGAGTGTGACGAAATTTCGTGAAAGAAGGTTCATGCGGTCTGGGTTTAGGAACAACTTAGGGAACAGGGTTTCGGGTTGACCAGAGAAAATAACGTTTTTTGCTAAAATTCCGATCAAAGTAAATACAGCCGGGCCCGGATCCCTCACAAGCGGTTGACTCAACCCCGTTTGCCTTGCATGACTTTGCCATGGCACCCGCAATTTTCCAGCCCACTCCCGGCCAAACCCTCGTTGTTGGCAGCTTCGGAAGTTCGACGGATTTGCGCGAAACCAGCGCGCTAACCACCTCGGACAGCTGCGATCTGGCGGAGATCCGCTTGGACGTGATGATGACTGACAGCGGCGAGGTGGATCCCACGCAGTGGCACCACCTTTCGGTGATTCCGCTGCTGTTCACCGCCAGGCGGCGCGACGAGGGCGGGGCCGGAGCGCTGGACGCCTCCCGGCGGATGAATCTTTTGAGAAGCTCGCTGGAGCAGGCGGCGCTGGTCGATATCGAGGTGGCGAGCATCGATGAAATGGGTGCACTGCTTGACGAGCTGAAAGCGCTGGAAATCCCGTGGATCGCCTCATTCCACGATTTCAACCAACTGCCAGCCACCCGCGATTTGGAGCAGGCCGCCCAACGGGCGCGGGAGGCTGGGGCCGCGATTTTCAAGACGGCGGCGATGCTATCAGAACCAGCGGACGTCGCACGACTGGCAGAGTTTCAACTCGCCGATCACGGCATCCCGGTCGCGAGCATGGGCATGGGGCCGCTCGCGCCGGTATCACGGTTGCTCTGCGCGCAATGCGGCAGCCTGCTCAACTACGGCTACCTCGGAAAAACCACCACCGCTCCCGGCCAGTGGGACGCGCTGACGCTGAAGCAGGCGATTTGCAGGTTGCAGCCGCTGTCCCGCTAGAGAAACTAACCGATGATTTCCACCGGCGCGTCCGGCAGCGCCTTGAGAAATGCCTGGCCGTAGCGTTTGGTTAGAATCCGGTTGTCGAGGATGCAGACCAGCCCTTTGTCGCGCTCGGTCCGGATCAAGCGGCCGACGCCCTGGCGCATTTTCAAAATGGCCTCCGGCACCGAGTAATCCATGAATGGATTCCCGCCGGCGGCCTGGATCGCTTCGAGGCGGGAGGCGACCAGCGGATGGTCCGGCACCGCGAACGGCAGACGGGTGACCACCACGTTGGAAAGCGCCTCGCCGGGGACATCGACCCCCGTCCAGAAACTGTCAGTGCCGAATAAAACACTGTGCACATCCTTGCGGAATTCCTCGATCATCCGGTGGCGTGGAAGGCCGTCGCCCTGGAGGAAAACCCGCCAGCCCTGGGTGCGGAAAAAGTGCTCTAGCCGTTGCGCGCAGTCGCGCATCGTCCGGTAGCTGGTGAACAGCACGAAAGCCCGCCCGTCGCTTTCCAAAACCGACTGGCGGATGCCCTCCGCGAGCAATTCATCGTAGCGCGGCGTGCCTGGATCCGGCACGGATTTGTAAATCCGGACGCGCATCTGGCGTTGATAGTCGAAGGGGCTGCCGATGCACAGCGCGCGCGCTTTTTCCGCACCGACACGGCCGCGGAAATAACCGAGCTTGGGATCGCCGACGCCGAGGGTGGCGCTGGTCAGCACCAGGCTCTTGCTGCCGGAAAACAGCAACGGCCGCAACCGGTCCGCCACGTTCACCGGTGCGCCATGCAGGCTGTATTGCGTCTCGTCCCGGCCGCTGCGCTCCACCCAATAGACGCTGTCCTCCGAGCTTTGATCGAGGAAAACTCCGACCGAGCCATGGGTTTCCCGCAGACGGCGGGATGCGTCCTGCAGCTCCGCGCGGGTGGTGTCCGACTCGACATCCGCCGCCAGCGCGTCGATTTCCTGCCAGAGAATCCGCAGCGGTTCCGCTAGAGTGTTAGGAACGATTTCCGGCTCCCGCATGCGGCATTCCTTCGAGTAGTCGCCGAATTTGGCGACGCCGCCGACTTCGTGAAAAAACCGTTCCGCCGCCATCAGCGCGGTTTCCACCGCCATCATCGCGGAGGCCTTGCGGAAGGACTTCAGCAGCCCCTTGCGGGTGCGCGGGTGATAGAGGCGCTGCAGGTCGAAGCGCAGCCCGGATTGGGAAACCCGCAGCCCGAGCTGGACGGCCGCGACCTGCTCGATGGTGTGCGCTTCATCGAGCACCGCGAAGTCGTTAGGAAACAAAAAACCGCCGACCTTTTTCGCGTCCTCTTCATCGGGTTCCTGCTCGGTGTTGAGCAGGGCGAAAAACAGCGTGTGGTTCACCACGATCAAGCGCGCCTCGGCCGCCGCCTTGCGGGCTTCCTGGAAAAAACAATCGCCTTTCGGGCCGCAATGACGGGCGGTGCAGAGATGCGCTTCGCTGCACACCTGAAGCCAGACTTTCATCTGCGGCTGGAAATCCAGATCACTGAGCGTGCCGTCGCGGGTGCCCTCAGCCCACTGGCGGATCGCTTCGAGTTCGTCGGCCTCGGTCGCGGTGAACAGATCCGCCGCCTGCTCCCGGGCCCGCCGCAACCGCAGCGGGCAGAGGTAGTTTTGGCGTCCTTTGAGCAGCACGGCGGGCAGCTCGTCGCCGAGGATTTTCCTAACGATCGGGATGTCCTTGCGCACGAGCTGCTCCTGCAAATTGATCGTGTGGGTGGAAATGATCCCCTTGCGGCCGGTTTCGATGGCGAAGCGCGCCGCGGGCAAAAGGTAGGCCAGTGATTTCCCGACGCCGGTGCCCGCTTCAGCGACCAGCGGTGAGGCGTTGATCAGCGCTTCCGCCACGGCGACGGCGAGTTCCTGCTGCTGCGGCCGGTATTCAAAATCCCGGGATTTCGCCAGCAGGCCTTTCCGCGAAAAAGCCTCCCGCACCGCATCAGTAAATCCGGGCATCGGCTGGCCTTCCGCAATCGAAATCATCTTACGCCCATCGCATCCCGCATTCGCCCTTCTGCCAAGCCGCAACTTCAACCATCGCCCCATAACGCACTCGACACCCCCGCCCCGCCGCCGCCATGGTCCGGCCCACGCGGCCGTTCATGTCTTTTTCCCGCATTCCATCCTCGCGATTTCTGGTTCCCCTCCTGCTTGCGGCGATGGGTGCCGGGCTGTGCGCCATCCTGGTTCCTGCGGAAATACGCGCCGTCAAACAACAGCTCGTCGGATTTCCGGATTCCGACGTGGCCACGCATCAGTTGCGGCCGCTGATCCTTGGCGCGCTGTGCTTTTTGCCCGCCATCGCCGCCCTGGTGTATTGTTTCTGCTGCACGCTGGACCGCTACATCGCACGCCAGTTTGCAGCGATCTTCGGGGTGTGCCTCTCGTCGTTGCTGTTGATTTGGCTGCTGATCGACCTCAGCGACAAAATCACCGAGTTCCGCGACAGCCGAAACGTCCTGCTCACCATCGGCAAATTCTACGCAGCGCGCTCACCCGCCATTTTGCTGCTGCTGCTGCCCTACAGCCTGCTGCTCTCGCTGCTTTACGCGCTGGGAAAACTTTCAGGCAACCGGGAAATCATCGCCATGATCCAAGCCGGCCGCGGGATTCTCCGAATCACCTTGCCGCTGATGCTCGCCGGGGTGTTTTTCAGCCTGCTCAGCCTCGGACTCAACTACCACTGGGCGCCGATCGCGGAGGGCAACGTCGATTCCATCCTCGACGAAGCCCGCGGTAAAAACGTCACCGAGGCCTCCAACGTCCTCTACCACAACCCGTTGAACCGCCGCTTGTGGATGATCGGGGCCTTCCCCGCCAACTATCAGCTAGGCCAGCCGCTGCTCAACGTCGAGATCACCACCACCCGTGAGGATGACACCTTGGAAAGCCGGATTTCGGCAAAACGCGCGTTGTGGGACCGCAGCACCGGCGAATGGACGCTTGAGGAGCCGGTTATCGGCACTTTCCAAGCAGGCCGCCCTCCGGAATTCCTGTCGCCCGGAGGCAGCGTGAAATTCAACTCGTGGCCGGAGACGCCGTGGCAATTGATCAAACCCGGCCTCAGCGCCGCCTATCTGGGCATCCCGGACCTCAGCAGTTGGCTGGCCTCGAACAAACGCAACGAACAATTCGCCGATCCCGCGCCTTATCTCACCCAGTGGCATTACCGCTGGGCGCTGCCGTTCACCTGTCTGGTCACGGTGCTGCTCGCCACGCCGCTGGCCATCCACTTTTCGCGGCGCGGCCCCGGCGGTGGCATTTTCCTGGCGGTGGTGCTCTCCGCGCTGATGCTGCTGGTGAGTAACATTTCACTCGCCATCGGCGAGGCCGGCACCCTCCGTCCGGCGCAGGCCGCGTGGCTCCCGAACCTTGCGTTCGGCCTGCTGGGGCTTTACCTCTTCCATCGCCGGATCTCAGGCCGCCCGATTTACGCGTATCTCCGCCGCTGCCTTCCCGGAAACGACTAACCCCTCCTACCCACTTTATGGCCTTTGCTGAATCCTGGCATGTCCGCTCGCGCGGCCGTGAATGCGCCGCGTCGCAACGCGCCTTCGTCGATGGCGAGGTGATTGTCACCGCGCTCTTTCCCGATCCCGAATCCAGCGGCTATCTGCGCCGCGATTTCTGTGTCGATGCCTGGAAGGAACGGACGGCGGAGGATGAAAAGCCATTTTCCTTCTGGAAAACCACCTTCGCCGCCCCCGCCAACAACGAGGCCGCCAACGCCCGCGAAAAACTCAGCGCCGAAGAAATCCTGCGCCGCCTGGTGGAAGAGGACGAAGACCACACGGAAAACACCCGCTACATCCTCGCCGTGCTGCTGGAGCGCCAGAAAATCCTGCGCGAAACCGACAACCAGCGCACGCCCAACGGCATCATCCGGGTTTACGAAAATCGCAAGTCCGGCGAGGTTTACATCGTCAAGGACCCGGACATCCCGCTCAGCGAGGTCGAAGCCGTGCAGGATGAGGTTTTCATTTTACTGGAAAACAACGGCCGCAGCCCGACTCCCGAGGAACCCGCCGCCGTGGAGAACGTCGCCGTGGAGAACGTCGCCGTGGAGCCCGCCGCCGAGGAACCGGAAGTGGAGGCCCCCGAGGAAAATCCCGAGTCTCAGCGCAGCCCCGAGGCGATCTCCTGAGCGAGGCGGGCCAGCAACCGCGACTGCGCCGCCACCATCGGCGCGTAGCCGTCTTTGGCCAGCGGCTCGCGGTCGGTGAAGGTCCGCGAAGCTTTCAAAGTCCGCTCCGGCAGCTGGTAAACCCGCCAGCCGGCCTCGATCACCGCAAAGCCATCCTCGCCGCTGTGAAACTGCCGGATGTCCACCGTCACCTGATACCTGATTTCATCGTCGCGCAGCCATGGATAGACCCGCACGTTGCCGGTATTCATCCGACGGCCCAGATTGGCGGCGGTGACGCGCGCCACCGCCTCGGATAGATCGCCGGCCCAGCGGTGGTCCTCGACCACCGCGAGTTGGTTGGGAGATTCCTGAATCACCAGATTTGGCCGATCCAGATATTCCGCCAGCGAAACCGGCCCGACGCCGATCCCCACCCCGCCACCGGATGGCGAAGGGCCCTCGGCGGTGAGAACGTAAAAGGATTTCGCGGGCTGCGAGCAACCGGCCAGCAGCAGCGCGCCGATTAAAAGTAGGATGCGGTTCATCATGGGAAAATAAGTCAGCGTTTGCCGGAAGGCGCCTTCGGGACCGGGTTGCCGGATGACTCCTTGCCGAAAATCAGGGAATTCGGTT
>JBIPND010000176.1:0-6455 GCA_044374015.1 Luteolibacter sp.
GCCAAAGCCGCGTTGCCGAGCGCCAGAGTGCCGCCTTCAAGAATCGTGGCACCGGTGTAGGTGTTTTCCCCGGGGAGTGTGAGGCTACCGGTTCCTTTCTTGGTGAGTCCCAACGAGCCCGACAGGAGGAAAATATTGGTGCTGCTGCTGGCGGGCGTGGAATTGGTGGAATTGTTCAGGGTTAGGACGGCTGGCGATGAAGAGGTGATCCTCTTGGTGCCGCTGCCGCTGCCGTTCACGATGCTCGCAACGGTCTGGTTGAAGCCGTTGAGATCGAAGGTGGCGCTGTTAGCGGCAGACTGCCCGACAGTCAATGTGGTTGCGGGCGGCAGAAGGTCGGCCTTGCCCATTTTCAGGGTGCCGTTCGTCACGGAGGTGGCCCCCCAGCTATAGGTTTTGTCCGGAGCCCCCACCAACCAGGTGCCAGAGTCAGTCTTGGTGAAACCGCCGTTGGTGAGGTTCACGCTCCCAAGCAGTTGGTTGGTGGCGCTTGTCGAGCTGCCGCGCACAAACAGGGAAACATTGTTGCCGACGCCGCTGGTGATGTCGCCGCTGATCGTGATGGAGCCGGTGCCGCTTGAGGAAAACTGGGTGAAATTCGGCGAAATACCCGTTGCAATGATGCTGCCGCTGAGGGTGTGGTTCTGGGCACTGTTGTTCGTCAGATTGGCGCGTCCAACTGCATTTGCGTTGAAGTCGAGATTCTCCGCGATCGTCAGGTCCGTCAGGGCGCTGCTCAAACTGAGGGTGGAACCCGTGTTCCCGTTGCCGCCGTTGATGATGGTTTTGCCAGTTGTGCTGCCCAGTGCGTTGTTGTGGGTCACGCCGAGGGTGCCGACATTGAGAATGGTGTCGCCGGTGTAGGTGTTGTCGCCGCCCAGGATCAGGGTGCCGGTGGTGGTGCCTGAGCTGGTTTTGATGAGTCCTTCATCGCCGGCAATCGCGCTGTCGATGGTGAGCGTGCGGCCTTCGAGGGTGTTGATGGTGGGCGAGCCGGAGGAGACATCGAGCGTGAGGATTTCCGCGCCGGAGATCGTGAAATTGTTCGTCGCATCCAGAGTGGTGATGTTGCCAATGGAGCGTGCGCTATCGAGCGTGATGATGCGGTCCTCGGTGATGAAGTCACCAAGCGTCGCGGTGAAACCCACGCCGTCAGCGACGGTGCTGCCAGTCCAGTTGACGGCGTCGCTCCAGTTGCCATCGGAGTCGGCACTCCATGTGCCATCGAGGGCGAATGCCGACGGCACGGTAAAGGCGAGTGAGATGAAGGCGGCGAGGAGCGGGTTTTTACGGTTGTTTTTCATGGGCTTGCTGGTGGTGGTTATGGGTTTTGTTGAGAAGAACTCCGGGACAAGATCTCCCGATGACACCAGCACACGGATGTGCCTGACAAAAGCTGACCGACTTTCTGAAAGTTTTTTCCAGAGGGCGGCGAAAACATGGATGCCTCATTCCGCGGCGACACGGACGAAGAGCTTGAGCGCGGTGAGCGGGGCTCCGGTCAAAGTCACGACCACGGTCTCATTGCTGCCGTTGGGTGTGGCGACCTGGCCGAGGGTGGCGGGCATGTCTTCCGTCCATCCGGCGGCAGCAAGCGTCGTGGAGGTGAAGATTCTGTAGGTCAAGCCGGTGGCAGCCCTGCGCTGATAGGTGAAGGTGCCGGCGGTCTTGTCGAGTTGGACGAGGATTGGACTGCCTGATGCGCCGTCGACCGGGTTGAGGCCGAAAGTAAACTCCTGCTGGTTGGTTAGGCCGTCGTTGTCGTTGTCGCCGGCTGGATTGGAGACATCATTGCCAGGCAGGAACGTATCCGCCCAGAGGCTATAAGGACTTCCGGCTCCTGGAACGGTGATGGTACCCGGGCCGGTGATGGCGGAGGTGGCGATGACCGGAAGAACGCTGGAGGCGTTGCCATAGGTCTTTCCGGCAGGCTGCTCCACGCCGTCAATGATCAAGGTAGCGACGGTATCGTTACCGGCGTTGGGCAGGTTCAGCAAGGCAGCTCCCGGATTCGCCAGGGTTCCGATGGAGATGGTGGAGTTCACATCAAAATTGGGATTTGCAACGCTCAGGATTCCCAGCTTGACGCTGGTGTTGCCGGTGTAGGTATTGCTGGCGCTGGTGAGCGCCCAGCTTCCGGTGCCGGTTTTGACGAGGTTGATTGTGCCCGTCCCGTTGCTGATGGTGCCACTGACGGCATTGGCACCGGTCGAGGTGCCGGAAAGCTGCAGGTTGCGGGATGATGCGACTCCAGCGGACACGTTTCCGGCGAGATTGAGAGAACCGCCATCACTTGTGACCTCGGTGGTGGCGCTGCCCGCGATGATCGAGATATCGCCGTTGACGGTGTTGTTTCCGGCCGAATTGAGCAGAGCCACTCCGGCGGTGGTCATGCTGATGCCGGACGACAAGGTGATATCGCCCGCCGTGCCGTCGAGGTTGACGTAGGCGCCGACCTGGATGTTCAAGTTTTTCGGGCCAATGCCGAAACTGCCGCTGTTGGTGATTTTCACCTCACCGCCGAACAGGTTCATGCCGCCGGTGAAGGTGTTGTTTCCGGAAATGTCCAGGTTGCCGGCACTGGTTTTTGATAGATCCCCGCCGCCATTGATCTGCGCGACATTTTGCAAGGTTCCGGACACGAGTGTAAAGGCGACGGCGTTGGTTGAGTCGCCGATGTTTCCGTTGTCCATGTCAAGGGTGCCGCCGTCGAGAATGACCTTGGCCGAGGTGGTGCCGGTGCCGCCGATCTTGACGATGTCTCCGGTCACGGTGGTGGTGCCGCCGCTTAGGTTGAGGGTAGCATTTGTGGTGGAACCTGCGGCAGCCGTGCTGGCGGCCATGTTGATCGACGCGAAACTGGCGGTTCCGCCACCGATGTTGATGGTGGCATTGGTCGTGCCTGCGTTCGTTCCATTTCCATTACGACCCATGGTGGCGGTGCCGACCTCCAGGGTTCCCGCGTCGAAGGTGAAGATCGCGGTGGAGCCCGCGCTGGTCCCGGTACGAATCCCCATGTTCAATGCGGCGATCTTGGCATCGACGCTATGGCCGGCAAAATCCGCGGTCGCGCTGAGGAGGTTACCCGTACCGAACGAAGTGTTGACGAGGTTGAAGGTGGTGACAGGTGACGTCCCGTCCGCAGCTCGTAGTAGCAGTGAGCCGGTGCCGGTTTCAAAGGAGAGATCGCCATTGCCGCGACCGGCGATAGAGCCGACATTCAGGGTGTTGGCGTTGATGGTATTCGCGCCGCTACCAAGCTTCATAACGTGCGTGCCTCCTCTTCCCGACCGGTCGCCCACTCCCAGCAAATCAGTCGTGATGCTGCTGGCGGCGGCGAGCTTGAGGGTCACGAGCGGCCCAAAGGTCAGGTTCGTATTAGGGCCGACGCGGAATGTTCCACCACCGCCCAGATTTGCGCTCAAGCTACCCAGACCGCTCATGTCGAGCAGGTTGGCAGTGCTGCCGGCTGTCGGTGTCGTCTGGCCGACTTGAAACGAGGATCCACCCACCGTAAGCGCTCCCGTGCTGCCGGTGATCGTCACATTCGTGGGAGCCGCCGCAGTGGCGCTTCCGGCGAGGAGGAAACTTCCGGCCACATCCAGCGTCTGGCCTGTGGCGATGCTTGTCGTGTGCTGGGTCGTGGAACTCTCGAAATGATAGCTGAGAGAGGCGATGGATTGGCTGGCGTCCACGGCGTTGGTGGTGCCGCTTGCGAGGAGCCCGGCGGTATTGAAGGTAACGAAATCGCCAGTGGGTGAAGCGTCGTCGCTCCAATTCAGGAGGGTGGACCAGTTGTTGTCTCCACCACCGGCGTCCCAGGTGACGGCAAGTCCAAATGGAGAAGCATCTGCATTGATCGTCACCGTATCCGAGTCGCTATAAGTGATCGCGGCTACGCCGTCGGTCTGCGAGGCGGAAAACCGCAGGACATAGGTCCCTGCCAGTGGAAAGGCCACCATGGTGGACGCTGCGGACGCGTTGGCGAAAACCGCAGAGGCTGGGCCGCTGACTTGTGTCCAGCCTGCAGTCATCGGATAGTTGGAGGGCAAAGGCTGATGGATGACGGCGTAGAGATTGTGCCCCACTCCTGCGGGGGTGGCTTCTTCGGCAAGCACCTCCACCTGAACGGGCTGCCAGGAAGGGGCTCCGGGAGGGGCACCGTTTCCCTGCCAGGTGGACAGTTCGGTAAAGATCGATCCATTGCGCTGGCTCTGGGTGGTGACGTTCAGCATGGCTGCCGTGCCGAGGCGGTCGTCGAGTTGCTTGTAGTAGAGGCTGCGCGGGGTGATGGGCGTGTTCAGCGACTCCCAGATGCCGTATGGCTCAGTGCCAATCGTCCATGGGTTGCCTCGGGTTTTCGTTCCGGTGCAACCCAGCGCGAAGTTCATCGCCCCCTTGGGAGCATCACACCGCAGCTGGGTGCCCACACAATTCCATAACACGATCTGCGCGCCTGACCAACCGTGACCCGATCCCGAGGACCCGCGGTTCTGGACGGCGATTTCACCTCCCTTGATGTTGTCAAACAGGATTCCTTCCGCATAACGGTGGTGCGGGCCGGTGTCGGTACTTGGGGTGACGGCAAGTGAATCCACAAAGGCCGTGGGTCCGAGCGTCCGGGCCGAGGTGACGTAGTCGTGACGCCCATTCCGGGTGTAGTTGCGCTGGAAAAGGATGGCCGAAGACCGGTCGGCGTTGAAGGAGTAACGACGTCCTCCCGTGACCTGTGAGACCGGATCGATCATCGCGCAATCTTCCACAGTGATGTTCTTCGCATGAACCCAAGCATTCACGCAGGCGAATGCAAAGTGTCTTGCCGTCACCTGCCGTGCCCAACAGTTTTCCGCCCGATAGAAGCGCACCGCCTCCCAACCGTGGTTCTCATCCGTCGGACTGGTAAAAGTGGATGCGAGGCGGATGCGCTCGATGCCGGACTGTTTGACCGCACCAGTGAAGGTGTAGCGATAGACCTGTCCGCCCCCATACTGGGTCTCGATGGCCTGAGTGAGGGGAGAGTCGAGCGTGATGGTGTTGCCATTGACGGCAGTCACCACGCGGGGAGCCTCGACTTCGTAGTCCTTTGGAAGCCAGTCAACAGCGTCAGTGTTCGGAGCCCAGAAACTCGCCTTCATCTTGAGTAAATCGATCCATGCCTGGTTGGGGGTCCGGCGGACAATAATGCGGGTCCCCACGCTGAGTCCCGCCGTGGAGCCAAGGGTCAGGTTGAAGGTGCCTGCAGGAGCCACGGCATCCGTGACCGGGGTTTCGGTGCCTGCTACCTTCGTCCAGCCGGAGCCACCCGAGAAGTAGAACAAAATGGCGTAAGGATCAACGCCATAGACATTCGTCGTGGTATAAGTCACCACCGTGCCGCCGGTGCCCTGCCCTTCCCCGCGGATGACGACGCCACTCGCGCCGATGGTGATCCTTTCGGAAACGCGGTAGGCTCCAGCCGGGAGCAGCAGGGTGCCGCGAAATCCGGCGGACGACAGCGGCATCGCCGCGATCTCGGCGATGGCGCTCCGGATGCGAAGGGTGTCATCTCCGCCAAGTGGATCGGGATCGAGCGTCCTGACGACAGGAACCCATGGGATGGCCACTCCGCCCTCCATGTAACCGACCCGGGAAAAATCGATCATGCGGTTTGCCACCGAAGTCTGGGACTCGTTGGCATACAGGCTGTATTGCAACCTGCCATCGGCACCCGGAAAGACGAGCGACGAGGTGGGCTGGGCATGGCTCACCTGCGCAAGCACTGCAAGGCTGGCGGCGACCAATGTGAGAAACAGGGAAATTTGATGGGTTTTCATGGAGTTGTTGGCACGTGAGATGGTTAGATCGGACCGTCCCGAGATCTTCATTGTTGCCTGCATGAGGTCACGGCGGCTTGAGGAGAAAGCTGACCAAACTTCTTGAAAAACTTTCCAGCGCGGCGCGGACCCTCCCGCCGTATTTCGTCGAGGGGGCTTGGCGTCCTTGTTGCCGAAACAGGAAAAGTCCCCCCACGCCATGTCGTTGATGAGGATCATGGCGATGTTAGGTGGGCGCGTAGAAGCGGAGCCGGCGGCCAGGACAGCGAAGCTCAGGAGGAACGAAACCGCTCCAAGTGCGAGGAAGAATCTGAGTGGAGTTTTGATCAGTGACGATTCGGATCCCGGGGAATCATTTCATTCGGCAGCGACGCGAATGAAAAATTTTGGCGCGGAAAGTGGCGCGCCGGTCAGAGTGACGACCACGGTTTCGTTGTCGCCGCCAGATGTGGCGATTTGGCTTTGAGTGGCGGCGGCGTCCTCCGTCCAGCTGTTTGCCGCGAGGGAGGTGGAGGTGAGAATCCGGTAGCTGAGGCCGGTTCCGGCACGCCGCTGATAGGTGAAGGTGCCGTGGCTTTTGTCGAGTTGGACGAGGATTGGACTGACTGATGCGCCGTCGACCGGGTTGAGGCCGAAAGCAAA
>JBIPND010000177.1:0-6451 GCA_044374015.1 Luteolibacter sp.
TCTTCCACATGATCATCAGCACCGGCACCTCGCAGCAACAGGACGATCACAACAATCCGTCGATCACCGTGCTGCCGGACGGCAAGCTGCTGCTGCTCTACGCCAAGCACCTCGGCGGGTCGCAGTTCTATCAGCGCACCTCGCTCGTCGCGCTGCCATCCAGCGCAGCCGACTGGGGTCCGGAAATCGTCCGTCCGCTCAGCGCCAACAACACTTATAACAACACCTATCGCCTCAGCGGCGAGGCGGACCGGATCTACAACTTCCACCGCAACCTCAATTTCAACCCCACCATCACCATCTCCAACAACCTCGGGGCCACTTGGGAAACTCCGATTCCGTTCATCGCCGTCGGCACCAACAACACCCGCCCGTACCCCCGCTATTGCTCCAACAAGACCGACCGCATCGACATGATCTACACCGACGGCCACCCGCGCGATGTGGACAATTCCATCTACCACATGTTCTATCGGGCCGGAGCCTTCCACAAGACCGACGGCACCGTGGTGGGCACCATGGCCAATCTCCCGCTCGACCACCAGGGCGGCCAGCGCGGCTCGGTGATCTATCCGTTCTCAAACGCGGCCTGGGGCGCGGGCCAAGGTCCAGACAACTGGATTCCCGGTGCCCGCGGCTGGACCTGGGACGTCCACGATGGCGCGGATGGCCACCCGGTGTGCCTGTTCCAAGTGCAGACCGGCACCGACGCCACCTGGAGCAGTTCGCGCATTTACTACTATCACGCCCGCTGGACCGGCAGCGAATGGCGGCGGAAATTCATCGCCCATGGCGGGCGCGGCATCTACGCCGCGGAGTCCGACTACGGCGGCGGCATGACCATCGACCCGGATCACCCGAACGTGATCTATATTTCCTCCAACGCCGCCAATCCGTTCAACCTCGGCGATCTGTCCAACGTGCCGCTCAGGCCGAACGCCCGCTTCGAACTTTACCGCGGCGTGACCAGCGACGGCGGCCAGACATTTTCCTGGAAACAACTCACGGTCGATTCGGCGGCGGACAACCTGCGCCCGATCGTTCCCGAGAACCATGGCTATGACCGCGCGTTGTTGTGGTTCCATGGAACCTACAACTCTTACACCGCCTTCACCACCGAGGTGCTTGGCCTGCTTCAAAACGATTTGACAATGCGCGCCTGGTCGCTGGGGCCGGCCTCCGGAACCTTCACCTGGGATTCGTCCCCCGGATCCTCATACCGGATCACCGGCTCGGCGGACCTGACGGGCTTTCCGTTTGAAGCGGCGGCGGGAATCGAATCGCAGGGTGCGAGCACCAGCCATACCTTTGATTTTCCCGCCCCCTTGGTCGATGCCCCCAAGGCCTTTTTCCGGGTGGAGGAATGACCCTAAAAACCGGAATGATTCTTACAGGAGATAACGGAGGAAACGGAGATTCAATCGGTTGAGCCGAAAAACAGAGCCGACTCCTCTCACTTTTTGGGTGAATAGCGGAGCTTTCATAACCCGTTCATTCTCTGTTCTCTCCCTTTCCTCCTGTAAATTCATTTTTCTTTCAAGGATGATAGACGCGCCCGGATGGAGTCTTCCGTGGACAAACTCCCGCCGGCCTCTAGTTTCACGGTCTCAGCTTGCACCGCGACCGAGTCATTTTTTCCAAACCCAGCGACCAGAGCGACCGGCCCTTGTCGGCGGAATTGTTGCCGTTGGTTTACGACGAACTCCGCAACGTGGCGCGCGAACGCATGTCGAACATCGCCGCCGGGCAGACCTTGCAGCCAACCGCCCTGGTGCACGAAGCTTGGCTGAAACTCTCCCACGGCGACGGCCGGAAGTGGAACGACCGCACCCACTTTTTCCGCGCCGCGGTGCAGGCGATGCGCCAAATCCTGGTGGACCGCGCGCGGGCCAAGGCGTCCCACAAGCGCACCCTCGATCCCGCGGCTTTCGAACTCCAGACGCTCGATCTCGCGGATGCCTCGCTCGAAGAACGCGTCCTGCTGGTCGATGAAATGCTCACCCGTCTCGAGCAGGAGGAACCGGACAGCGTGCGGCTGATCACCCTCAAGTTTTTCGGCGGACTCACCAACCAGGAGATCGCCGCGATGGACGGCGTGACCGAGCGCACCGTGGAGCGCCACTGGTCCTACGCCAAAACCCTGCTTTACCAAATGATCCGCGAGGACGCCGGAGATGGAGCCGATCCCAAAAACACCACCCGTTAACCGGCTCCTGTTCATCGCCGCCGCAGCGTTTTCCGACGCGGCCGAACGCCATGCCTTCCTCGCCTTCGCCTGCCGTGGCGAGGAAAGCCGCATCAAGCGCATCGAGGATCTGCTCGACGCGCGGCGGGACGCCGAGGAGTTTTTCGACGTCCGCCCCACCGTCCACGGCGGCTCCCAGGCCGCCACCGACGAGGGCGGGCTCGGCGCCTGCATCGGTCCTTACCGGTTGATCGACCGCCTCGGCTCCGGCGGTTGCGGCGTCGTTTATCTGGCCGAGCAGCTCGAACCGGTGAAGCGCAAGGTGGCTTTGAAAATCATCCGCCTCGGCATGGATACCGAAAATGTCATCGCCCGTTTCGAAAAGGAGCGCGAGGCGCTGGCGCTCATGGATCATCCGCACATCGCCCGGGTGCTGGACGTGGGAACCACCGTTTCGAGCCGCCCCTACTTCGTGATGGAGTTGGTGGATGGCGAAAAAATCACCGATTTCTGCGACCTCCACCGCCTCGGCCTGCGCCAGCGCCTGCTGCTTTTCACCCAAGTTTGCGACGCCATCCAGCACGCGCACCAAAAGGGCGTGATCCACCGCGACATCAAGCCGTCGAACGTGCTGGTGCGCATCCAAGAAGGAAATCCGGTGTCGCAGGTGATCGATTTCGGGATCGCCAAGGCCACCGCGGGAAATCTGGAGTTCGACTCCTCTCACACGCATTCGGGGAATTTCATCGGCACCCCGGCCTACATGAGTCCGGAGCAGGCCGCCGGCGGCTTGGATATCGACACCCGCAGCGATATTTACAGCCTCGGCGCGCTGTTGTACGAACTGCTGGCCGGCAAGCCGCCGTTCAGCCACGAGCGGCTGAAGGACCTCGGCGTGGAGGAAATCCGGACCATCGTCTGTGGTGAAGAGCCGCTTTTGCCCTCCGAACGGCTGCGCGCGATGCCACCCGACGAGCTGAATCAAATCGCCCAGCCACGCGCAACCGATCCCCAACGGCTTCGCGTGCAGCTGGCCGGCGACCTCGATTGGATCGTGATGAAGGCCTTGGACAAGGATCGCAAGCGCCGTTACGAGACCGCCAACGGCCTCGCCATGGACGTTCGCCGCTACCTCCAGGAAGAAGTGGTGCTCGCCCGCCCGCCGAGCCCCGGCTACCTGCTCATGAAATTGATCCGCCGCAACCGGGTGCTGTTCGCGGCCGCGGCGATCGCGCTGTCCGGCCTGGTCGCGGGACTGGGAACTTCCACCTGGTTGTTTCTCAGCGAACGCGAGGCGCGCAAGGAGCAGGCGCGGTTGCGGGTCGATGCGGAACAAGCGCGGGTGGTGGAAATCCGGCTGCGCCAAAAAGCCCAGGCCGCCGGGCGCCTCACTCAGGCCGCGGTGCTGGTGCGCTACGGCAACATCCCGCAGGCCGACTCGCTGCTCGCCGAGCTCCCGCCGGAGCTCGTGCCGCTCTCGCTGGAAGCGGCCGACACCCTGCTCGCCGTGGCCGAGTGGAACCTGTTGCAGGGTCGCTGGAAAACTGCCGCCGAGCGCTTCAGCGCGCTCGTCCCGGTGATCACCAGCGTGGATCTCACCGATACCGACCGGATGTCCCGGATCCTCATGCCGGCGGCCACCGCCATCAGGCAATGGGGCGCTCCGGAGCAATACCAGCAGCTCCGCAAACTCGCCCTCGAGCGCTTTTCGGACACCTCCAACGACGGAGTCGCCGCCCAGGTCACCAAGGCCGTGCTGCTGGATCCCCCGGATTCGCAAACCCTGCGGCGGATCGCCCCGCTCGAGGTGGTGCTACACTCTGCCGTCAGCAGTCCGGAAGCGGGGAAATCCCAGTATTTGCTCGCTTGGCGGATGTTTTCGATGGGCCTCCTCTCCTATCGCAACGGCCAGGACCCCGCCGCCACGGATTGGATCTTCCACAGCCTCAAGCTGGCGGACAAGCCCGCCCAGCTGGTGGCCTCGAACCGGATCCTGCTCGCCATGGTCCACCTCCGGAACCATCAGCCGGATGATGCCCGCCAGCTTCTCGAAGAAGCCCGCGGAGCCTTGAAAACCTGGGAAGCGGCCCCTTTCAAATTGGGCTCCAGCTATGACTTCTGGTTCGACTGGATCAACGTGCGGATCCTGCTCGACGAGGCGGACCGGCTGCTCGTCGCAAACGGCCACTGAGCCATTTTTCGCCACCGATATCGGGTTTTGCGGAGCGATTTTGTTGTTCTGGGTGATGGCGGGGTTGCCTGAGCCCCCGCCGAAAACCCGAACACGATATGCCGACTACCCCTTCCGCTCGCGTTAAAAGACGCTGCCGTCCTGCGGACAAATTGGAAAATCAAAAAAACCATGAACCTGGCGTGAGGAACACGGCTGTCGCGATGCTGGTCGTCGCGGGAATGATTGCGTCGGTCCACGCCCAGGAGGGCAGGCAGCGCCGGAGTGAGTTACCATTCCAAGGTGCTCAACCGGTTCCGCCGCACGCATGTCTATACACCTCCCGGATACCACGCGGGGCAAAAGACCTACCCGGTCTTTTATGTCCTTCATTATCGTGAGGGGCACAGCAAGGCGTGGCGTTCGGATCTTGCAATGCCTTCCGCAAATGCCGGGGAGCCCAGGCCGGCACATGTGATCGCGCACGGCGGCGGATGGTGGGGAGGTTCTAAAAACGTCGATGTCTTTCAAACGCGCTTTGTCGGGATCGAAGACGGAGGCAACGGTCCTTACCCGGCGGTCGCCACCGGGGTATGGACGCTTCCCGGGATGACGATATTCCGGCCCAGTGATATTTCCCCATTCGGAGCGGACAAGAAGCTCCCGATCATCTTGTGGGGCAATGGTGCATGCGCCAACACGACTCAGGAGCATAAGAATTTCGGTGTCGCCGCTGCGCTCTGCCACCGCAGTCCATGCAGTGGCGGCCCTTTGGAGTGCGGTGGGAAGCGATAGCGCCACACCGCTTTGGATGAATTTGGTATTTCATAGGCCTCAATGCCAAGCCCACGTTTTTAGAATGAAACCGTGCGCGGTGAGCGGAATGCCCTACCATCGCGTCGTTGAACGCCGTCCTGATTGTTTTCTCCGCCCTTTCCTTCATGGGATTTGGCGCTTCCTGTATTTGGTCGCCCTACATGAAGCGCGAGTTCGAGCGCTACCACCTTGGCACTTGGCGTCCGCTAGTCGGCGCGCTGCAATTGGCTGCGGCAGCGGGGCTGCTCGCGGGGCTGAGCCAGCCGTGGATGGGACGCGCCGCAGCGGCGGGCCTTGCCGCGATGATGCTGGCCGGCGTCGGCGTCCGGATCAAAATCAAGGACACCGTGCCGCAGATGATCCCGGCGCTGTTTTACATGCTTCTCAATGCCTACCTGTGGGCGGCGGGATTCTAACCTATTTCACGCTCGAAGCAGCACGATCGCGACGCACAACGCGAGCAGTGCCAGGGCCGGCAGGGCTTTCTGGAGCGGATCCTTGACCTTAAGATGCATGCCAAGCGCTCCGAGCATGAGCAATCCCAGACCGCTGGCGGCCCATGGCGCCACGCCGGGGATCCAAATGCCAACCAGCAAGGCCAGCGCAAGGGTCACTTTGAGCCCGCCGATGACCCACACGAACCAGAAGGGCAGCCCGTAGGTGGAGAATTCCTCACGCATGGTCTTTGCGTCACCACCGCGAAATGGCGTCGCCTTGCGGGGGCGAACAATCCAGACGTTCAGGATGATGAGCGCCACGAGAATCTGTAGGGCGATGAGGATCAGGTTCATGGCGTTGCGGGTGAGAATTCCCAGATGAAATGAGGCTGCCGGGCGGGGAGCCAACCACGCGCTTTGCCGCCTCGGTTCCCTCCCCGGCGGGACCTTACCGAAACCTGAACCACCATCAAGCATGGATGTTTCGCCGTGCTAGCAGAATGGGGAGCTGCGAGGCTTTCCGGAGATTTTGGAACCACGAATCGAACGAATCTTTGGTTTCTGGCAGACTCTCAAAGGCAGATGCGGCGGAACAGCACGTCGAGCGGAAGCTGCATCCCGATGTAGAAGTCGCCGAACTCGCCGTAGCGGGCGGTGACTTCATCAAAACGCATTTCGTAAACGATGGATTTGATGTCGATGGTGTCCTTGGCCAACAACGTGACGCCCCACTCGAATTCATCGAGGCCGGTGGAGCCGGTGATGAGCTGGAGGATGCGGCCGGAATAGGTGCGTCCGACTTTGGCGTGTCCGGCCATCAGCTTGCGGCGGCTCTCGTAATCG
>JBIPND010000178.1:0-6450 GCA_044374015.1 Luteolibacter sp.
CGCCATCGAAGGCGGAGGACACGAGATCATCTACAACGATCTCTCGCGGTCGGGGCGGATCACCTTCGATGGCGGCATGGTTTACACCTATTGCCAGAACGGTGTGGATGCTTCGGGAAAACGAACCCGCATCGCCTACAACTGGGTGCACGAGAGCGGCAATCCGGCGGATCTCAAAAGCCGCGGGATCTATATCGACAATTACTCCCGCGGTTTTTCCGTCCACCACAACGTCGTGTGGGGTTTCGGCCAGCCGGATAAGAACAAGGGCATGCATCTCGGCGCCCCCTCTCAGGACGTTGCCTTCTATCACAACACGCTGATCGCCTGCCTGCCTCCCACAAGTGCCACGTTCACCAAGTTTCCGCTGGTCAACCGTGACCCGGAGTTCTGGACGAAAAAAAACAACGGTCTGAGTTACATCTACCAGAACAACCTCCACCTGCCCGGCGACGCATCCGCCCGGGTTCTGGAGAACTTCGCCGCGCGCGACTTCCGCCCCCGGGCAGGATCTTCCGCCGTGGATCCCGCCCGGGTGGAGAACGTGATCCGCTGGGAAACCAAGGACGGGAAATCCGGTGTGCCGGCCGGCTACATCCTCTATTCACAGGACAGCAGCGTGCCGTTCACCTTCCACGAAACCAACGGACAAGGCGTGCCGCTGCCGGGTATCAACGACGGCCACACCGGCACCACGCCGGATGACGGTGCCTATGAACTCGGCAAGCCGCAGTGGCGTCCGGGGCATGATGGGTTTCCTCAGGGCTGAGGTGGCTGCGGGCGTCCTTCACGCACCACGCTCGCTCAAGATCTCACAGGCCTCCGCTTTTCCCATCCTGCTCATAAGCCGCGAGGCGAATTCGAGCGCAGTGGGATTCGCCTGCACGCAATCCGCGAGTTCGATCTGGCAGATCCTCCACAAGCCCGCACCATCGACGACTTCCGCCGCAGCGGGATGATAGGCCCATGGCTTGGTCCAGCCGCCGTCGCCAGTGAGAAGGATGGATGTCCAGTCGGGCGCGTCGATGACGGTTTCGAGAATGGGGGCCACGCGGTTGAGCGATTCGTGAAACCAGAAGCGGAAGTCGTTCTTGCGGAATCCTTCGACCAGCGGATGTCCGGTGGCGCGCGACACAAAGTGCCGCGGTCCCATGCCGGCCTTGCAGATGTCGAATTTCCAAGGTCCAGCGACGTATTCTCCGGGCGGAAAGCCGAGCATGACGGCGACCGCTCCAGATCTAACCGCAGCTTCGATTTGCGCACGGTGACGGCCAAGTTCTGCGGGGTCGGTGATCACGATCAATGGAACGCCTGACTCCGCAGTGTTGCTGGCATTCACGCCGATGTGTTTCAAGAAACAATCGTCGTCATCCGACATGCCCGGGCACCACGCAAGGATTTCGGCGGGAGTGATCTCCGCGAAAACCTCCAGCACCAGCGTGTGTTCATGCAGGGCCTTCCCGTCCGTGCCGGTAAGGCTCGCGGTGATTTCCAACAGTTCTCTAGTCTCGACCGCGGGGACGGCCACCACCAGCGTGCCCTGGCACTTCGGAGCGCAGGGGGATGCGTTTGCAGCAGAACTGCCATGGGAGATGACATTTCCTCCGCAAGTGATCTGATAGTGGATTTCCAGACCCTCAGGAACATGGGGCAAGTCATTGCAGACCCATAACTCCACGGGCACGCTCTCGCCGCCAAAAACCTGCGTGCGGTCGGAACGCAGCGAGATGGCAGTCGGCGTGAGTGCGTCTCGATAGGCGAACCAGGCCTTCTTCGGAGTGGCGCGTACATCCATCAGCGTCTTCATCCATCCCGCAGGCCAGGCGTCGATGAAAAGATGCACCGCGAAACTGTTCATGCCCGGCATTCGGCGGAAGGATTGCGTCATCGTGGCGATCACCCACTCCTGGAATTCCTGGCTGGCCTCGATCCAGGTGCGTGCCGAATGGCCCGCGTCATACCACAGGAAGTGGAATTTCCAGGTCTGCGACTTGGCGATCCCTTCGGGCGACCAGGGAGCATCCGGTGATTCGGGCTTCCAATCATCGGGATACTCCGCCGCCATGACTTCGTAGGAGTCGAGCCCTTCGGCACCGAACTCGCCGCAGCCGAAATGCCATCCGGGTTTGATCGGCAGCCATTGTCCCTGATGCAGCGCGCCAAGGTCGATACCATGGCCGATATACCAACCGCAATACACATGGTTGTCCGGCATCCCGGCGGATGTCGGTGGATCGTAATCGCCATCGACATATTTCAGAACGCGGTCCGGATTGTGGAAGCGCACGCATTTCGCCGCCATGTCGAACAGGTTTTCCATCTCATCGCGCTGGATGAAGCGGTGCGGCTTGCTCGCCGCCGCCGGGCGCGGCTCGTTGATGAATGAGACAATGATGTTGGAACAATGTGATCTGACATGCCGCTCAAGGCAGCCCGCCTGGCGGACCACCTCCTCGAACTGACTGCGCCGGATGCTTGAAAACAGCGGGAGATCCGTCTGCAACATCATGCCAAGCCGGTCGCAGTAATCATAAAACTCACGATGCACCGGACGCTGAGTCATGCGCAGGAAATTCATGTGGGTGAGCTTGGCGAGCAGGATCTGATCTCGAAGTTCGTCCATGTTTCCCTCCATGATCCAACGTTCGAAATTGCCCATCGTGTTCGCGCCGCGCAGGCGGATCTCGTCGCCGTTTAGATAGAATTTCCCCTTGGGGGTGGATTCCTCGTCCTGCACGAAGGAACGCATCCCGAACTGGGTCTTCGCCGCATCGAGCAGGGTGCCCTTGCTGTCGGTTAGGCGTGCCTGGAGTTGATGGAGCCATGGCGTTTCCGGACTCCACAGGCGTGCATTTTTCAAAGGCAGGCGAAACTTGAGATGGTTTTTTCCCGAGCCCATCAGCGAGGGGAACACCTCGTCGAAGCCGTGAACCAGATCACCGAAACCCCGGACAAATTTCGCCTCGCCTCGATGCAGATGGTTTTCATGAAGCATCGCCTCGAAGTTCTGACCATAAACGGACACCTGAAGGAAGACCTCCTCCTCAAGATTGTCACTGCGGCTTTCGATTTCCGCGTGAATCTCGATCTCACCGGATTCGAGCAGCGGGCGCACCCAGAGATCGCTGATGAACAAGCGGGAAACCCCTTCCAGAGCCACGCGGTTCCATACTCCCATGCCCGCTGGACAGTGGTGCCAGCCGAGCTCCGGATCGTCATAGCCAAGTCCGGTCGCCGCGTAGATCTTGTCGCCGTCCGCCGTGATTGCGCCGGTATTCTCACCCAGCATGGTATAATCATTTTCCACCCGGATCACGAGTATGTTGCCGCCTGGGCGGAGCGCGGCGCTGCCATCCATTTGGAACTCCTCGAAGAATCCCTCATGCGTGCCGATGCAGAGGCCGTTCAGATAGATCTGGCACTTGTAGTCCACCCCGGAAAACCGCAGCAGCATCACCTCATGCAAGTCCGCCCATGACGGACGCTCGAACTCGGCGCGGTACAAGGTGAACGCCTTGCCCAGCGGTGGTCCGTAGTGCGGCAGGCGGATGTCCTGCCAGTCGCCCGCCCCGCCTAACACCTCCGCGAACCTTTGCCGGTCCGCCGACGTCTCGATCCGCCATTGGAAGTCATGAAACTCCAGGCGGTCCCGGGTGCGCGGCAGTGTCGGCGCGAGATCCCGCATGAATGGCTCATGGCGTTCCCTCAGCTCGGCGAGGGCGGCGCGCATCTCCTCGGACGTGGTGATCTTTTCCGCTTTCGGAAACGCAGCCACAGACTCCCCGGCTGCGAGAGGAAGAACGATATCAGGAATCTGCGCGACGGGTGGAACCGTGAGAAGCTCCCGTTGCTCGGCCAAACGGGCCGTGGCGATATCCGCGAAAAAGTCAGAATTGGATGATTGCATGAAATAAGGATGGGTTGGTGAATCGATGGGATGAATTCAGGATCCGGGCGGGACGAACGACTTTTCGCCGCCGAGCGCGCGCCATTGCCGGTAAACCGACACGCTCATGACGAACGCGAGCAGCGTGGAAACCCCGCACCATGCGAAGATCAGCCGGTAATCGCGCATGCCGGATATCAGCCAGCCACACAGCACCGGCGCCAGCACCACGCCGCTGAATCCGAAGATCTGGTTGGCCGTGAAAAACTGCCCGTATTTCTCACGCGGCAGCAGGCGCGGCATCACTGCCAGATAAGACCCCTTGTAAACCGCCTGCGCCACTCCGTTGAGGATCAGCAAGAACACGAAGCTCTTTTCATCGATCGCGAAGAAGTACAAGCCGGCGAAGGTGACCATGCACAGGAACATGCCAATCATCGAAACCCGCAGCGGGTGATAGCGGTCCACCAGCGGCCCCACCAGAAAGAACACCGGCACGGAGATCAGCGCGAACCATCCGCGCGCCTGGCCGAAGCTTTCGAGGCTGAGGCCCAGCGTGGGCTCGTAGCCACTGACGGATTCGCCCGGTTTGGTCCCGAAAAAAACCATGAAGGTCCAGAGAGGAACCAGGGCACTCCAGAAAAACAACGAGATCGAGAAGACCTTCCAGTAGAAGACGTGTCCGAAACATTCCCGGAAATACGTCTTCACATGCGCCAATCCTCCGGCGGCCCTTGGCGGTGGAGGCGGGTATTCGCCTTCCTTCACTTTCCAGACCAACAACAGAAACGAAGCGGCATATAATAGTGCCGCCAACAGATAGATCTCCGTCATCTTCGTTTCCGCCTGCCCGAACATGTAGCGGTGGAACACGAACGCGCCCAAGGCCCCGACCGCCCGATAACAGCCGACGAATCTGCCCATCACTTCCATTGGAACCACGTCCACGAACAGAAATTGATAGACCTGCATGATATAAGTATTCGCGATGACGAACACAACCATGCAGGCTCCGATCCAGCCCACCGTCACTGCTGAAGGTGATTTTGCATTGAAAGCCTCCGCCAGCGCGGCGGACACCGGCGCGGCGAATGCCAGGCCGACCAGCGCGCTCACCACCACCGGCGTGGCCCACAACAGGAACGGTCGCCGCCGTCCGAGCTTGCTCCGGCAGCGGTCGCTTTGCACCCCGACAAAGGGATTGAGCAGCATGCCAAGGAATGCAGGCAGGCTGCCGGCAAGGAAACCGATCATCGCGTCCGAGGCATCCGCCCACCTCAATTGCAGCGGAACCAGCGAGGTCGGGAGTTCCTCCATGATTTGCAGGCAGAAATCGCCAATCAGCATCCATGAAAGCGTCACCAGCAGCGCCCGCTGGGTGTAAACCAAGGTGCCTGTCTGATAGAGCTTCGGCCCCGCCGCCTTTTTAGTTTCAGTGCTCATCGGGCCGGATCAGTTGGGGTTCCACGAGGATTTTCACATAGGGATCCGACGGGCATTCCAGACGGCTCATCAGCTGGCGCACGGCGCGGCTGCCGATATAGCTTGCCCGGGTGTCGATCACCGCCGGTTCGGGATCGAGGGGATCCAGATAGGGACGTTCGTTGTTGCAACTGATCACATGCACGTCGTGGCCGACCCGCAGTCCCGCCTCGGCGATGACCGCATAGACCACCGGCGTGACGATGTCCGCCACGCAGAAGATGCCGATCGGTTTGCTGTTATCTGCCAGCACATCTCGGAGCGCCTCTCTGACCGCCGCCTTGTTCGCCTGGTGCATCCGGCTTCCACCCAATTCGATGGACGCATGACTGATACCCACCGGGGTGACTCCCTTTTCGGTGAGATACGAGCGGAAGGCGCGGATCCTTCGTTCATAGACCGGGGTCTTGCCTCCGATCGCCACACTGAGCTTGCAGTCTTTTGAGTGAAGGTATTCCGCGGCGAGCGCTCCCGTCCGTTCGTTGTCGGGGAGCACCCGGTCACAGACATTTCCGTCACGGTAACCCATGAAGGCCACCGCCGGAAACGAGTCGATCTCGCGGGGCAGGGGATCGCCGCCGGTGTTGAGAACGAGGAATCCATCCACGCCGTCCTCCTTGAGCAGTTTGCGAAACTCCTCGGGTGTCTGCGCCCATCCCAGCGAGCTTTTGATGTCGTGGGAACTCATGCAGTTCTCGATGCCTCGCAAGGCATAAGAATAAATCGGTGCGTAATTGATGATCCAGAATGAATCATACGGCCCGAAAAGGATCACTTTGAAGACCCGGTGCTTCAACCATGGTTGCGTGTCCTTGCGGATGCCTTTGCGCTTCTCCATCGGCGGTGCCTTGTAACCCATTTCCGCCGCCACCGCTTCCACCAGCTTGCGCTTTTTCGCGGCTACCAGTGTGGAACCGTTCATCACCCGGGAAACCGTGCTGACGGCCACACCCGCCCGCGCGGCGATATCGGCGAGAATGATGGGTTTCGATGACAGACTGGCTTCGGTCTCGGGTGATTGGTTCAGGGTCGTTCTTTTCATGACTGGCTGCGATTTTGGCCCACATCTTCAACTAAGAGGG
>JBIPND010000179.1:0-6444 GCA_044374015.1 Luteolibacter sp.
CAGCCCGCCAACAAAATGCGGCTCGTCCGCCAGCCACCTGAAGCAGCAGAAACGAACTGAAATCCTAATCACTACGACCATGAAACCATTTTCCATAATCACTACAGCACTGCTGGGGACCTTTCTGATCATCCCGGTAGTCGATGCCCGCGGTGAGCGCGGCGGTGGTAACGGCGAGGAGCGTGTTCAGGCGGCGAGCCAGAATCGCTCAGGAGGTGGAGACCGCCGATCCCCGATGACCGGATCGAAAATCCAGCGTCCTGAAGCACGCCCAGCTCTGCGCCCGGAGGCCAGACCGGTTGAGCGTCCTCAGATTCAGAAACCTTCTTTGCAAAAACCTGTCACCCGTCCCGCAACCAGACCCGCCCAATTGCCGGACAGGCTCCTGACCAATCGTCCCGAGACTAGACCCGTACCATTGCCGGGCAAACTTCCTAATGATCGCCCACAAATGAACCGTCCGGATACGCGGCCATCTTTCAATCGCCCGGATGGCAACAAGCCGACCACACTTCCCGGCATGGTCACGTATCCGAACCGGCCTGCCAACAAGCTGCCCGGAGACCGCACGAACATTGACCGCAACAATATCCACATTGACCAAGTCAACGTCGGTCGCCGCAACGTCGGACTCAACCGCCCGAGCACTCTGCCCGCCAAGACTCGCGACTGGGACAATAACCAGTGGGGCGGAAACAACAGCATCTGGGGCAACAACGTGAATATCGGCAACAACGTGAACATCAACATCGACCGCCGTTTTCAGGTGAACAACAACTTTTCCTATCGTCCTAACTACTGGGGCGCGAACCCGTGGTGGGGTGCCGATCATTGCCACACTTGGCATCACGGCCACTGGGGCTACGGATGGAACAGCGGCTACTACAACCGCCACTGGTGGTATAGTAGCAACGATGATTTTGCCTCCGGCTTCATGTGGGGCATTGCGGTCTGGAGCCTCGGCAACATGATTTATGACATGGGCTACCATACCTATAAGAACCCATATCCGGCACCTCCCGTGCAGAACACTTACATCACCTATGCGCAGCCTGTTTCCGTGGCCGCCGCCGCGAATCCTCCCGGCGATGAAGCCTCCACGAAACTTGCCGAAACGAAATCCAACGAAGCTCTGGAGCGTTCCCGCGTGGCTTTCAGAAAAGGCGACTACCTCACCGCATCAAAAGCCGTCGATGAAGCCCTCGCCTTCACTCCGTCCGATGTGACGCTGCACGAATACCGCGCGCTCGTATTCTTTACCCTCGGAAAATACGCGGATGCCTCCGGTGTTCTCAACCCCGTCCTCGCCTCCGGCCCCGGCTGGAGCTGGGATACCATGATCGGCTTCTACGGTGCATCCGCCACTTACGAAGATCAGCTCCGGAATCTTGAAACGCATGTCAAAAGCTCGCCAGACAAAGCCGACGGACACTTCCTCCTCGGCTATCACTACATGGTCTGCGGACACATGGAAAAATCGCTGGCGGAATTCGAGGTCACCGTCCGTCTCCAGCCCGCCGATTCCATCGCACGCCAACTCCGCGACCTGACGAAAAACTCCATCCCCGATGGCGGTAATTCCGATGTCCCCCCTCCAATCACACCACCACTTGTCCCACTCGAAAAACTGGTCGGTACATGGGTGAGCGACCGCGGCAAAGATGGCAAGGTCACCTTCACCATGAAGGAAAGCGGCGACTACACCTGGTCTTTCATGAACGCCGATAAATCCAGCGAACTCAAGGGCACTTACGGCCTGAATGACAAAGGACTCTTGGTGCTTACCTCGGACGATTCACAGATGGTTTCCGCCATCACGCTCGATGGGGATCGTAAACTCAATTTTGTCCTTATCGGTGCACCGGATGGAGATCCCGGCCTTGATTTCACGAAAGGCTAAAAAGCCCTTTACCATTCCGTCTTTCCATGTATCCCGCATTCAGCATTCGACTATGACTATTCATCCCTCGCGTCTCACCCTTTTTGCCACCCTTGCTCTGGGTGCTTGCGCTCCAAACCATCTCCCGCCTGCGGAAGGCTTGCACAAGTCCGCCGTCATCCACTTGAGCGAGGCGGAAAAGACGACACTCTCCGACGAACAGCGCGCCGTGTTCTATCTCGATGCCGCGAAAGAATCCTCCGCCTTGCTCGGCTCCGCAGAATCTGGCGCAGCCTCGCGCGTGATATACAACAAGTCCACCGCCGATCTTGTCGTACTGTTGCGCTCCTCTCAAAATGGATCGCTTTGGAATCAGCCGTTGACCCTCAGTCAAGGCGGCTCGACCTACCGACTGCGTTTTGCCAAAGGGACACGGGACGGGGTGTGGAATGCGGATCAATTCACCAGCTTCGTTCCCGCCGATGGAGTGGACTTGAAAACCATCAAGCGACGCAACCGCATCGACGGCATCGGTGGCGCGCTCGTTGGCATCCGTAAGACCAGCCCATTGGAGTCTTTTTCTCCGCTCGTGGGCGTTACCGCACCCGTCACCGCCGTACTTGATTTCAAGGGCAGTGACGTGACGCTTTCACTGATCGATCCGTCAGAGAAGACAAAAAACCGCGTGGCGGGCAAAGAGCGCACACTTGATGCGGATTTTTCGGCACCGCTCGCCTACTACCCCCAGCATAATGAAATGTTGGAAGGCTTGTTAGGCGCGATCCGTGTGCAGCAGCACATGAATATCACCGGGCTCTACATGCTTCAGCCTTATGATCCCGATCGCATCCCTCTCATTTTTGTCCATGGCCTGATTTCCACTCCACGCATGTGGCGCAACGTGATCAACGAAATTGAAAGGGACCCGGATCTGCGCCGCCGCTACCAATGCTGGGTATTTGCCTACCCCACTGGCAACCCTCCGCTCTACTCAGCCCTCCGCCTGCGCGAGGAACTCGCAAAAGTGCAGCAGCGCTACCCGGCTTCCAATGACATGGTTCTCGTTGGCCACAGCATGGGTGGCATCCTGTCCCGCACTCAGGTTACGACCGTGGACCGCGATGCATGGAATGTGATAGGCAAGGATAATGCCAACCAACTCTTCGCCAAAGTCAAACCCGGTGATCTGATCCATCGCTGCACCATTTTCAACGCGAACCCGCATGTCGGTCGTGTTATCTTCATCTGCTCGCCACATCGTGGTAGCCAAATAGCTATCGGCACGCTCGGCGCACTGGCCATCAAATTGATTTCTCTCCCGGTTGATCTCGTCTCCATCTCCGCCAGCACGGTCAGTAGCTCGATTTCCGTGATCACGGGTGACCCGAATCGCATGCCAACCAGTATCGATGGCCTCTCGCCGCGCAACCCAACCCTCAAAGTACTTGATTCCCGCTCCATCAAAGTTCCCCATCACTCGATCATCGGCGACCAAAGAAAAGGCGATACACCCAAAAGCTCTGACGGGGTAGTGGAGTATTGGAGTTCGCATCTCAAATCCGCGAAGTCAGAGAAAATCGTCCCCGGGCCACACGGATCTTGTGAACTTCCAGAGACCATTGATGAACTCCAAAGGCTGCTGCGCATGCACGTCGGATCGAAGTAGGAAAACCGCGAGCTTCCACATCAATTCAATCACGCTGTTTCATGTCCACTCATCTGTCATTTAGAGCCTGTTTACTCCGGATCGCGAAGGCATTTGCTGCACTGCTCGCGCTCGCCTTTTCGATCTCGATGTTCGGCGCGCTCTGCTTTGACGGGCCAGGTATCTGGCTCGCGGCTTTGGCCATGCTTTGCCTGCTGGGGGCGATGATCTGGCAGAAATTTCGTTGGCGGGCATGGGCTGTCTGGGGCATTTGCTTCGCCGTAGTTCTGATATGGTGGCTCTCGCTAAAACCACCTGCTGCCGCCGTATGGCAGCCGGATGTAGCGCAAGTGGCTGCTAGGAATTTGCTTTCTGCGGGAGGCCCCTGAAAGAGCCATTGGGACGGACCGGAGGGCGGGGAAATGGGGGTTGCGGGGGAAAAGGGGGATTTGGGTAAAGCTGAAATGCTGAAAACTGAAACGCTGAAAGGAAGAATGCTCCGCTAAACGCCGAGATCGGGCGGGATCGGGAGATTCTACTGCGGTTTTCATTTGCCTGCTAGGAATTTGCTTTCTGCGGGAGGCCCCTGAAAGAGCCATTGGGACGGACCGGAGGGCGGGGAAATGGGGGTTGACGAGCGTCACGATTTCCTCAAACGTCAGCAATTCCTCACGCTCCATGAACGCGTAGCCCGGCCCGAAGACCTCAACCGGCATGCAATAACGGCAGCGGAAATTGCAACGATCCGTCACCGAAATCCGCAAATCCCGCAATCCGCGGCCAAGAAGGTCTGTCATCATCTCCATTTCGTTCAGCATGAAGCATACCCGACTGGCCGCAAATCCGAATCAACACCAGTCGCGAAGAAGATCCGATTTCTTCGATTACATCAGAAGCGATGGAACAAGTGTCAGGGTGCCGGACACGGTCAGGATTCACGGTCAGGATGGCAAAACTCCAGAGCACTCCGCTCAAACCCGAACCCTGAGATCCCTCATGCTCCACAGTTCAGCCGCCTTACCCTTGCCCCGAAGTTTCCGCGCTCCGTCCTTGCGCTTCTCCGTGAAACGCTCCCTCGCCGCAGCGAATGCCTCGTTCACAAACGCCCTGCTGCCGATCACCGCCCCGTCCGTGAAATATCTCACCCGGCATCGCAGCATCGCCGCCAGCTTCAAATCCGGTAGCACCGTGCCATTCGCCTCCGCCTCGAGCGCTTCCATCGCTGAAGGCGTGGTCTGCGACTGGACTTGGCTTTTCCGCTGTGGATCCACTTTCGCACGGCCACTGTTCCTGCCGAGCGCCAACCCCATCAACCGCCGATATAGCTTCGAAACCTCCCCCCATCGTTCAGCTTCAAACCCAACTCCCTGGTCGCAATAATACGCTCTCACCAAGCCCTCACGCGCTTTCTTGCCGTTGCCCTTTTTCCCACCGCCCACGGCCTCCCCGTAGCTGCTCCAACGAAATTCCGCCGGATCTTCCACCATCCCGGCCCGCACCGGATTCAGGTCGATGTAAGCCGCCATCGTCCGCGCTGCGGTGCCGCTTTCCACGATCACGCTCTTGAACCGGTCCTCCCAAAGCGTGCCGGAACGTGAATGGGCGCGATTGAACCACTTGGTAAAGCGTTCCAGCAGCGATTTCATAAACTCGCTTAAATCATGCATCCGCCGGGTATAACGACTGCGGATCTCCTCCACCTTGCGCGCCGCCTCCTGTTTCGCCATCGCGATTTCCTCGGCAGGAGCCAGCGGAATGCCGATTTCATCGACGGGCGGCAGTTCAAATTCACCGCGCACCCGCACTGCAGCGGCATCTTCCAATGCCTTGGCGACCTCAGCCACCTGCGCCTTGCTGTAGAAAACGTCCAACCGTTGAAGTAGTTCCTCATCCGGGATGCCACCCTCCGGCATCGGAGGGACTTCCAGCAGGAGATGGAAGTGATTGGACATCAGGCAATAAGACAACACCCGGCAACCCGTGAACTTCTCGCACATGCGCATCAGCATCCGGAAATGCTCCCGTTCATCCACCTCCAGCGCAAATTGCCGACCCACGACCCGGCTGATGCAGTGGTAAATCACCGGTTTCGTCCGCGAATCCTTCCAAGGCACAGTCCATCGCTTGCGGTTGTTCATGTTGGGGGAAGGCTAGAGGACAAAAAAAACCTGGCAAGGCAAGTCTCGCTATAAAGCCTGACTTTTTATATGCGCCCGCCACAGGCGCACCGCTGCCTCGCAACTTCCGCGCTCCATCCTTGTGCTTCGCTCCAAATCTCTCCCTCGACTTCGCGAACGCCTTGTTGACGAACGCCCGGCTGCCGATCACCACGCCATCGGTGAAATACCTGACCCGGCAGCCTAGCATCCTCGCGAACGGCACCTCTTCCGTGACGCAGGCATCCTGCCCGCCGCTATCCTTCTTGCAAATGCCTTTCCTCATCATCTCGCTCACTATGCCACTGTCGCGACCTACGCTTTCCGACGCTTTCTCCACCGCGTTTCCCATGAGTCGATTCCAATACGACCGAGACACTTTCCCGGCCCACTCACACGCATCCGCCGCTATTCAGGAAGGTTTTCCGCGAGGCGGAGACGCAGGGTTTGGAGGGTAATCTCTGGTGTTTGGAACCCCGCGCATTTTGAAAGGCATGGGCGAATGGCACGGGAGGCGCGGAACGGACCATGGGGATGACTTGACCTGAAAATACCCAGCCGGTCGATCCAGCGAGCTTAGTAATTGGCCTTCCAGAATGGATGGGCAAGCCCGCCCTTGGCATCATAGGCTTTGATGTCCCCTTGAGTGATGAATCCGGTACTGCCGTCATAGTAGACGACGATCGCTTTGCCATCATGGCGGAAGGCCATTCTGCCGTCCGTACTTTTGCCTTCCACCGACGCCTTGGTCCATAACAAGCGCC
>JBIPND010000180.1:0-6437 GCA_044374015.1 Luteolibacter sp.
CCTATCCGAGCAGCGGCTGCAACATCAAGTGGAAGCCGGGGAACGAGCCCTAACGAGGCTCACTCGCGGAGGCCGACGTAATCGAAGACGAAGGCGTTGCTGAGGAATTTGCCGGCGCCGGACCCGCTGCGATTGTGGATGAGGAGCGTGTTGGTGCCAGCCTTGAAAGCGGATTTGGGGATGGGAATGGTGAAAACCCGGTCGTAGCCGCGGTGGATGCCGAAGGTGATGCTGCGGCTGTCATAGGAGCGGGGTGGGCCGGGGTCGCGGCTGGTCCATTGGTCGTTGAGGCGGACGCTGGGCCGGGACCCGTACTGGGAGACGGTGATGCCGATTTCCAGATCGCGGTCCTTGATTTGGTCGGGACTGAGTTTGAAAACGATGCGGGTGGGCGAATTGACGTCGGCCCATTGCGCGGCGGGGAAGTCGGTTAGGCTGGCGGGCACGGGATCGCGGACGGTGACGGTGAGCGGGCCCCAAGCTTGGTGGCGTTTGTCGGAGGGGTGCATCGAGTCCATCTTGTCGGCGTTGCGGAAGCCTAGCGGGGTGCCGTCGGGCAGGCCGATGCGCCAGAGGTAGGCGGGCAGTCCGGGATCGGTAAGCTTGGCGGTGACGGGGGCGGTGCCGACGGTGATCTCGGAGGTGGCGACGGCGAGTTCGTTGCGCATCAGGCGCAGGGTGTAGCTGCCGGGCTTGATGGAGGTGGTGGTGAATTTCCCGTCGGCGGTGACGCGGGCCCAGTATTGGGCGGTTTCGTTAGATAGATAGACGGTGTAGGGCACGCCGCGGAAAAGGCCGTCGGCCGTGCCGGTGACACGACCGCGCTCGGCGACCCAACCTTTGAGTCCGAGGTCTTTCATCCAGCCCATCGCCGGCATGGCGGGCGGCGGACCGGCGGTGAAGCAGAGAGCGTAAGGGCCGTGGAGCTGGCTTTTGCGGAACGGCTCGGTCTGGGCGTGGCCGGAAAACATGTAGAAGTAAATTTCCTCGGTGGCTCCGGCGGTCTGGCTGTTGATGTCGCGGAAAAACGGGCCGCCGGAGGAGCTTTCGTAGGAGCCGATGGCAAAATAGGCGCCGACATTCGGGCCGCGCGAACCGTGGATGGCGTCGTCGATGAAGCGGACGGCGGAGTAATATTTGGAGGCGGTGCGGCCGTCGGGCAGGATGAAAATGTCCTTCGATTCGATGGCTTTGGAGGAAGTGTCGTCACCGGGGCGGTCGAGGTTGCCTTGGCGGAGGACCTTGGAATCGAGGCGGGCGATGAAGCGCATTTCGCCGGGGTGGGGACAGTTTTCCGCCCAGGTGGCCATGAAGACATTGGGTTCGCCTTTTTTGAAGGCGTAATAGTGGATGGCGAGCGAGCTGTTGACGGTGATGAGGAAGCGGTCGTCGCCGATGGACTTGGCGGTGATCTCGGATTTACCGAAGCCGGAATTGAGGTGGGAGCCGCTGCGGTTGGTCTGGAGTTGGGTGCCGTTGACGAGGATGGACTGGAGATTGCCGTTGGATTTGTTGACCTGAACGACGAGCGAGGGCGTGGAGTCGCAGTCGATGGTGAATGATTTTCCGTCGTCCTTGAGCGAAAACTCCGCGCTGGCGGAGTGGATGAGCAACAGGGGGAAAAGGGATCTCAAGGGAGGCATGCGACCAACTGTGCACGAGGATCCAGATTTTCCCTAGCTACCCGAAGAGGTTATGCCCGGCGCAGGCCGACGCACTGCTTGCGTAGCGATGCCAAAGCCTGCTGCCCGGAAATTTGAAACCGTTGCTCCGCCCCTAGCTTGGCGGCGTGAGGACGGAAACGACGATGAACTGGGAGGAAATTTTGGTCAGGCGGCACATCGATTTCGTGCATTCCGCCGCGTTCCGGATGGTGAATGACCCGCATCTCTCCAAGGACGTGACGCAAGGCATGTTCGTCTCACTGGCCAAAGATGCAGGCAAGCTAACGAAGCACCCGGTGCCTTCCGGCTGGCTGCACCGCACGGCGAGAACCATCGCAGCGCAAACCGTCCGCACCGAAGTGCGCCGCCGCAAGCGCGAACAGGAAGCTGCAGTCATGAATGAAAATTCCCACAGCGACGCACCTTGGTAGAAAATCGCCCGCATCGGGAAGACCGAGACGCCGCCCGGCCTGACTCCTTGACGCCAATCAACCTCCGATGTAAATAAGGCATCATGACTCGCACTCAAATCCAGTTCCCCGACCCTCTCTACCAGCGACTCAAAACCATCGCCGAGCAGCAGGATTGGTCGCTCGCCGAAGTCATGCGCAAGGCCGCCGAGCATTTCGTCAGCCGCTTTCCCGAGCCGGAAAAAACCCGCGGTGGCTGGCAATTCCCCACGCTCGACTGCGGGGGCGACTTTCTCACCGATCCCGCCACCCTCGGTCCCGAAGCCGATGCCATCCACCAGCGCTCCGGCTCATGATATTCTCCGCCGACACCAACCTCTTTCTCTACGCGGTCAACCCGGATTCGCCGGATCACGCCGCCGCCCGCGAATTCTTCGCCACTCAAGCGTCCGGCCAAAACCGCTTCCTCCTCTGCGGCCTCGTTTTGGTCGAAATTTACATGCAGCTCCGCAATCCCGCGGTCTTCAAAAAGCCGAAAACCGCGAAGGAAGCCGCTGACTTTTGTGAAATCCTCCGCTCGAACCCCGCTTGGGAATACGGCGACTACGAGCCGGACGTCGCGCCTCCACTCTGGAAATGGGCCGCGGAAACGACCGCCGGATTCCGCCAGATCATCGATGCCCGCCTGGCCCTCACCCTCCGCCACCACGGCGTCACCCACTTCGCCACCGCGAACGAAAAGCACTTCACGGGATTTGGCTTCGAGCGGGTGTGGAATCCGAAGGCGGGCGGGTGATTCACTCGAACTCTTTCCCCGGCTCTTCCTTTCCCTGCGGGTAAGTTCCTGTTGTCCGGCTTTCTCCGCTCCCAAGATACTCGAACTGACCATCCGCTCCTATGGCCACCGCGCCACCCATGCAGTTTGCGACCAATCTCCCATCAGGCAGAATACCTCCGGAGATCGGGCAGCCCGGCAAGGCATGCAGGAACCGTGCGCTCCATTTTCCATTCTCGAAAACCACTTCGTGCACGGCTCCCTCGTCCATACCCATATGAGACATCCCCGACAGGGTGATCAGGCGCTTGTCCCACTCAATCAACGCGGTGATGTCTTCCTTCAGCACGGTAGTGGCTTTGCCTTCTCCTGATATAGCGAACAATCCGGCAACCCACTTTCCCGCGGTCAAGGCCACAATATGGGTTTCGCTTTTCTTCGCCATGCCAACAAAGCTACAGTTATTGCCCCAATCCTTGGCATCGGGTGATCCGGAAACTGCTCGATGCAGCTCCGGGTGTAGCTTCATGAAAGTCACCTCTTTTGAATCCTTATATGTCTCAGTTCCCCAAGAAATGAGTTGGCTTTTGTCGAGTTCAGGAAGCCCAAGCTTGGATCCGGGCAGGGGCGCTAACCCGCTTGCGGATAGCCCGAAGTCGAAAAAGAATTGGTGGTCGTCGCCACTGATGTCTGGGCGCTCATGTTCTTCCGGAGGCGCTTCACCTTTGACTCGGTATCTCGCACGGAGTGCCGCGTGGCGGACCCGCGGGTACCAGTGGCTTTTCGACAAAGTTTCCAGCGACGCGTCGGCACCTTTCGCCTTGAGTTGGGAAAGTGAAGAACATGCCGAATATGCAACCCGCCAATCACGATCTTTGAGCGCGTTCGCGAGTAGTGGCCAAAGATCCAGGCGGGTCGTGTAACCAAGAGTCCGACACGCACCCAAGCGAACATTCGGGTCCGGGTGATCGAGCAGATCGGCAAGTTGATCGCCGACGGGAGCCGCCTTTTCCCCAAGGTCGGCAATCTTTCGGAAAAGGTGTAATTCGCCAACATTTTTTGCCTCGGTAATCGCCATGGTTAGCAGATGGGTTGCTGCCTCTCCCGTGCGGGAACCGGCGATCGCTTGTTCCACGGCATCTGCAAATGGGAGCGGTTCGCTTGCGGCCAACTCCTTCAGCTTGGGAAATGAGAACTCCGCGGTGGGGCCTATCGCACCCAGATAGCGAACCGCGGCGAGTCGAAGATGGACAGGCGCTTTTGGATCTAAAGCGATCTTCAACAAAGGGGAAACTGCTTGTTCCGCAGCTTCACCCATCTCTCTCCAAACCTCGGCAAGCTTGTTTAAAAAATCCGCCTCATTCTCCTCGGCCAGGCTGAATTCCTCCAAAAGAGGTGGGATGGAGCGAGGCGACGTGCGAATCAACGCATTATCAATCTGGCCCTGGGTTTGGGGTGCACGCCTGAAGTCCTTTGCTAGGAACAGGACTGCTTGTTCATCGTCAATATCCGCGATGGCATTTGGAAGCCAGCCTCGTTCCTTGGTGCATGCATCCATCAATTCCGCCAAATGCTTTTTGAGGAGACTGCCTTTTGGAAGTTCCAGAAGACAGTATCCTGCAAGTTGCCGGACGGCCTTGTTTTCGGAACGCAGAAACGGGACAAGGAGGTCGGCTGCATCCGACTTATGAACTGCAATGGCCGTTGCTAATTTTTGCTCGGCTTGATTCATCCCCGCGCTCTCGGAGGCAGTCGCTTCGATCTGATCGATGAGGTCCTTGAGTGGTTCGCCACCATGAGCTAATCCGAATGCAAAGACGAGAAACGGGTAGGCGAGAATTCTCATATCGCTTTCATTTACAGGGATGACTCAGTCGATGTGAAGGACCAAAACATACCGTGGCTCGGCGCGACCCGGCGCTGATGCAATTGGTCCTCCTAAAATCACTCCAGCTCCTTCCCCAGGCTCTTCCGCTCTTTCTCGGAAAGCTCCGCCGTGTCGAATGCCGCCCGCGCGCCTTGCAGATCCGAGCCGCGCCAGGCTTTCAGGGTTTGGCGGAGTTCGTTGAGGCGGTTGTTTTCGTCGCTGATGGAGGCGGCCCAGGAAAAGGCGGTGTTGGGGTCGGAGTTGCGGACGTGACTGACGAGCGGCTGGATCGCGGCGTCGCGCGAGCTGCCGGACGGCAGGGTGCCGAGCCAGCCGGCGGTGGCGATGGCGTCGTATTGGCTCCAGGATCGGGAAACCGCCTGCAGGCCTTGGTCGCGGGATTGGCCGTCGGGCAGGGTGGCCGCCCACTTGGAGGCGGAGGCGGGATCGTCGTTGGCCCACTGGCCGGCGAGTTTTGCGGCCAAGGAGGCGAGGTCTTTGCCCATGCCGTCGGGCGGGGAGGCGATCAGCGCGGCGAGTTGGGTGCTGGCGGTGGCCGGATGGTCGCGTGCCATGGCGGGCAGAACCGCGGCCAAGGCCCGCACCCGTTCGCTGCCGGAAAGGCTGTCCGCCCAGGCTTTGGCGGCTTCCGGATCGCTCCGGCCCCACGAACTCGCCACGGTGTCGAGCGCTTCAAGCCGGCCTTGGCCCGCGGGCAGTTTTTTCCAACCGGCGGCCGCGGCTTCGGGATCCCCGTTGCCCCAGTTGCTGAAAAGTCCGGTCACCGCCGCGGTTTGCTCCTGCGGGTTTTCCAGGGAAACCGCGAAATCGAAGGCTTTCTCCGGTTCGAGGTTGGCATATTGGTCCATCATTCGGGACAGCGTTTGGGAGCTGCGCTGGGATTCGGGAAGATCGCGGAAATATTTTTCCGCCGCGGCGGGATCGGACGAGACCAGGCCTCGCAGGACTTGGTAGGAGGTGTCGATCTTTTCGCGATCCGTGAGTTTGGCGACCTGCTCCTTGAGGAGGTCCGGGGCCATCCAGGCGGCGTAATACATTTGATTGCCGAGATGTTCCCGCCGCGTCGCCGGGTCTTTTACCTGATCGATGACCTCGAAGGCGAGGCGGGTGTCGCTCCAGCTGAGTCCTTGCAGGAAACTGCCGGTCGCGATCCGTTGCTCGGACTTGCTGCCGATACCCATCAGCATCGCCATCGCCTTTTGCGGATCCTCGTCCGCGACGATTTCGAGAATTCCGCCGACGATTTTGCCGCGCAAATGCCCGGGCTCGCCTTTCAGCCGTTCCCACGCCGCCGCTGCGTCGTCCCGCGCGAGGACTTTGTAAACTTCCGAGGTCGAGTTGGATTTCCAATCGCCCTTCAAACTTTTCGCCCACGCAAGCGCCGCCTCCGGATCCTTCTGCGCCCAACTCGCGGCCAACATCCCCGCGCTGCGGTCGCCGACGCGATCCCTCGGCATCGTTGCCAACCGCGCGGCGGCGGCCACCGGATCGGTTTTCGCCCATTTCGCGAAAATCTCGCTGGTGTAATAATCACTGAAGCCGCCCGGACTGGTTTCCTTTTGCAGCAAATCGCAGGCCGCCGCCGGATCGATGTCGGACAGCGCGGAAACGAGCTGCATCCCGGCGGTTTGGCGGATTTCGCCTTTCGGGAGCTTTTCAAATTCCAGCAGCGCCCGGTCCGGATCCACCTTGCCGAGCGC
>JBIPND010000181.1:0-6430 GCA_044374015.1 Luteolibacter sp.
CCTCCGGAACCGCGCAGCGTCAGTGAATCCGGCTTTTCTGAGAAGGTGATTTGTGAAATGCCATAACAGGTAAACCAGTAGCCATGCCGCTTGCCGGGGATGACTTCATCAAGCCGGACTGTGGAACGAAGCCAGATCGGACATGCGGTTTCGGCCGCGACCAGACGAATGTCCTGACTTGATTTTGGTAGATTGTTCTCAGGAATCTGGAGGGTTCCCGGAATGATGCGGCCATCGATTTCCAAAGCCACGTTCCGGCCGGTGGGCCCGAAGTGAAATACCAATAAGCCACTTTTCCAAGGATAGGCCTCGATGCGATCAAACGCAGCGGTCGGGCGCAAAGCAAGTCCGTAGGGAAGACGCCTGAGTCCCAGTGAAGACCATGCGGCCAGCCAGGCCCCCATTGCAAATCCCTGAGGGCGGATGTCATGATAGAGATCACCCTCGAGCGCGTGGAACTTTTCCGGCATGGCACCGCCCATGGGTAGGAATTTTCCCGGGCGCATTGTTTGTTGGGCGATGTGGTGATGCATGCCGATGAGTTTTTCCTCCGGATACACCCAAGGGTCCACGGCGGCCATGGCAGAGCAGATGCCGTTCATGAAATGCATGTCGGGCGCGGCGATGATCGCATCAAGGGTGGCGGCGAGGACGTCATCCCAGTCGTCGAGAGGAATGAAATTCGGCATCGTAAGGCCCCAGACACAGCAGGAGCCTGCGGGTCCCCAGTGGGGGGAAACCACGTGTTTACCAGACTCTGCGAGTTCCAATTCGCCGGAGATCGGGATGCCTTCGTGGCGGATTCTCAGTAGTTTTTCCAACTCCGGCCAAACCCGCTCGACCTTTGCAAGATGTGTGGGTTCGTCGCGCAGGGCGGCGAGCATGATGTGGGTGCTGTGCTGGATGATGTTGAAATAGACATCATAACTGCGGGAGACGGGATGGCCTTCAAAGTGAATCCGATCATCGTCGCCGGTGGGTTTGCCAATGGCATGATCCCATCCGCAGTCGCGATGTCCGTGGGCTGGCGTCTCGTCGGCGAAATGTCCGCCATAGAGACCACGAGCCTCATCCCAGGTGACTGCTTCCAACCATGCGAGCGCTTCATCCAGCAGCTCATGATCTGACTGTGTTAGAACGGGTTCGATCCCTGTTTGGGTCCACTGGGTGAAAAGGGTCCAGACGACATAATAGAGCCCATCCTCCTCAAGCTTGCCGAGGTCGCGATTGACGAGCTGTCCGAAAATGCGCCCAGGCGGCAGGCTGGAATCGCGCACGGTGAGTGGGTTGTCGAGCAGCAGTCGTGACAGTTCGGATAGCTTGTGAGGCCAGCCGGCGGCGGCCTGATAGGCGAATGAGAATCCGCTGTCGCGGATCCAGATGAGCGAGTAAATCGCCTTCAAGGAAGCTCGATAGGCGGCGCTTTCATCGATCATTGAGTGGAGACCTCGGACAAGCATGCGGCGGAGTTCGGCAAGCTCCGGATGGGCCGAGGAAACCACGTGACCGCTGGCTTCATGTTCGGCGAGAACGGCGTCAGTTGCTGATAGATGGCTTTCCGGATCGACGGCTGCGGCAAGCATGGATTGTTCCTCGATGCTTCCGCCTTCGAGGCCAGCTCCGATAACGAGAAGTTGGCCTGGGGCGAGATCAGCACGGGAGAAGCGTGGAAACTCGGGAGCGTGATCTGGACCGTGGCGGAATGTTCCAGCTCCCGGACCTATAGCGGCTGTGAACTCAAAGTGCCTGTGAGCTTCCTGATGGCAAACCGTGAGCACGCCCGGTGTGGCGGTCCTGCGTTGGTCGTGGCGGCCGGTTTTGAAATCGACGGGCTGGGAGTGATCGGACCAAAGCAGGACCGCGGCGAGATCATGGCGGAGAGCGAGATGCAGCGTTTGTTTCGCGAAATGAAGCACGCAATGATAGGGATCGTATTCGCAGCAATGGAATTCCTCCAGCCCACAGCCGGGAATGTTGATCTCCGCAAACACATCGAGATGGGCATCGCGGCTGGAAAAATTGCGATCAGCGCAAGCGGTCGATTTCCCCGCGAGAGGCGACCACCAGAGGATGAGTCGCTGGTCATCCAGACGATACTCGACCCGCAGCGCCTGTGGGTTTGACAGAAAAACCTGTGTCGGGTGGACGGACATGGATTTCGCAATCTACAGGTGCCGCTCGATCCACCGTGCGAGGAACTCCGAGAAAACAATCGGTGATTCAGGCGTGTGGGCCTCAAGATACAGCCGGGTGATTTTCTCACAGGCTTCAGGCGGGAGTTTGATGCCCTTCTGCGCCATCGGCACCGCCAATCCGGCATGTGGGGGAGAAGGCAACCAGGAGGGGGCCGGACCTGCGGAGTCATTCGGGGCCGGATCTGTGAAGAAAAGACGTTCGGCGTTTTGTCCGATGAATTTCGTGAGGTCACCCTCATCGGTTTTGGGAAGAAAATCACGGATCCATCGCACGGCGCAGGGCATTGTTTCGTCCCGCCAGTGGATGACCGGATACTCGCTGCCCCAGAGGATCTTTTCCCATCCCATGATCGCCACCACGTCCTCTACCCATCCTCGCAAATCCGGGTGCGGATAGGGTTGGGTGCTGCCAGTCGCTCCCTGTCGTGATAGAATGGCGAAGAACCTCGGATGAGCTAACAGTTGCCGGGCGCTCGATGGGTCGGCCACCATTCTGTCTAATCGTCCCGGCTTGAGGAAATGCGGACTGGCGATTCGTGCCGACGGATGTTTCTCCAGCCAGTCTAACAAACAGGATGTGATTTCAGCGCTGTCGCAAGGATTGATGGCAAAAAGCCATGCGCCGGCTGCGCCCATGAGATCCAAGGAACTCTGATTCTCCGTGATTTCATGGGGCATCATCCGCATGCCGGTGATCCCGAAAGCGATCTGCCAGGCAGTGAGTTCCGCCCGCCTTGCATCGGTATCGCCAAAAGGGATGCCGACCAATCGCACCGCATCACCCATCAATTCGCGCGCCCGGCGAAGCGCATCGAAGTCCGGACAGACAGGAGGCAACACCATAATGCCGCGGGCGATGCCATATCTCGCGAGTTCGCGGACAGCCAGATCCGCCGGGCCGAAACGGAGGCCGCCGACGTGAAGATAGGCGTCGATCATGGGTGCCTGGATTGAGGATGCTTTTCCAACGCTTCGGCGAAAGGCCACGTCGCCATTTTCGCGTTCTGGATGGATTGTCCTCCATCCACCAACAGATCGTGGCCGGTGATGAATGCCGAGTCGTCACTTGCAAGGAAAACGGCCGCGCGGGCGCAATCATCGTCGGTTCCCACCCGGCGAAGCGGGATCAGGCTGATGATGCGAGCCCGTTCGATCGGGCTGGCGGCGAATTCCGCGTCGCGTGACGGGTTGGTGATGAAACCGGGGCAAAGGGTGTTGGCGCGAATGCCGCGCTCGCCATATTCCACAGCAAGCTGGCGGGTGAAATTGCAGATGCCGCCCTTGACCGCCGCATAGGCCGCCATGCCATAACATGGGGTGAAACTGTTGATCGATCCCAGATTGATGATGGTTCCGGATCCGCGTGCGATCATGCCGGGCAGGGCTGCGCGGCAAGTCGCCATCATCGCTGTCAGGCCAATGGCGAGTGCGAAGTGCCAGCTTTCATCGTCCTGTTCGGTAATGGACTTGTAGGGTCCGGCGTAGGCGTTGTTCACAAGGATGTCGAGGTGGCCGCATCGTTGTTCTGCCTCCCGGACGACGCGCGAGCACTCGGTGGTGGATGAAAGATCTGCGGCGATCGCGAAAGCGTCGTGATCGAGAGTGGCCGCCAATTCGGCTGCGGCCGCCTCCTGGCAATCAACGATGACAACGCGTGCGCCTTCCGATGCGAACCGCCGGGCAATGGCAGCGCCGATGTTTTGGGCGGCACCGGTAACAAGAGCGGTTTTTCCGTTGAGTTTCATGGGGAGGGATCCTCGATCATGCAAGTCTGCTCCTCGATCTTCAGCCGATGGTGTTGTTTCCAGCTTTGAGTGTCTGCTGGTGGGAGTCGTGGCGGAAGTTGCCAGTAGTGCCGGGCGGGAGTTTAATCGTGCCGCTGACTTTCGTCCCCTCGCGGGAAAGCCCTACTTCGATCAGGCCTCGTGGGTGGGCGACCGTGGCGGCGATGCGGGTGAGTTGCCCGAACTGAGGCGCGATTTCCACCGTAGCAAATCCAGGCGAGGAGGGGCGGATGCCCGCGACGCTGCATGGAAGATGAAACAACGGGTGGCTGCTCCACCCGTGGCAGTCGGAGCGGGTGGGTTCGAGTCCTTCCCAAACGGTGCGCGATCCCTTGTCGATCATTTCCTGCCAGGCATCGAGGCGTTCGGGGATTTCACCCGCTCGCCCAAGGATGTGCAGGGCTTCAAACTCATAATGACGGAACATATAACTCGGCGGCACCCACTTTTCGCGTGCTGCCAGATCGAGTGCATGGCTGCCTTCCTCCGTGGTGAGGATTCCAGATAGAATTCCGTAAATCTGCGCCTGGGTGCTCCAGTGCTCACCGGAGTCGTCATCCCGAAGGGCGCGCATGTCCGGGCACCAAAAGCGCTGCCGGAGACTTTCTGCGGTGGCGGATGTTAGACGAGTCAGGCGGGCGGCAAGTTCGGTTTCGCCAACGGCGGTTTCGAGTTCGATTGCGGCCTGAAGGCCTAACAGGTATGTCAGATTCACGAGAGCGGAAACCCCATCACGCGCCTCGGCGGGAACACCATACTTCCAGATATCGTCTTCCTGGTGTTCCGGAGTGACCCAGTCGATGTAGGGCCAACCGGGCACTGCTTCCAACAACGAGTCTGGCCGGCGCCACTGCGAAAAGAGTTCGATGGTATGGCGGACACCGGGCATGAGTCGCGCGAGAAGCGCGGGCTCATTACGCCACAGCATGAGGTCCCTCACGGCAAGGATCCAGATGAGGGAAAATGGACTGATCATCTGGGGCTCGCGACTGGGGAAACGGGCGGCAACGAGACCGCCCGTTTGATGGCGCGATTGGTCCAGCAGTTCGAGGGCGCGGAGAGGAAGATCCGCATTCGCATTCTGCACATAGGTGACAAGTATCTCGATGCGGGTGTCCGCCGTGTATTGCAATTGTTCGTAATAGGGGCTGTCCTGATAACTGTCCCAGGCCCCGACTTCCAGCGTGCGGCGGCAGATTTTTTGGATCGGGACCAAACGGGAATCCTGATCGCAATTGAAAGACCCTACCCACTGTAGGGGATGGCCAGAGGCAATGATGCCGAGGTGATGAAGAATGAGGGGCTCTTCCGAAGTGGTGATTTCCAACAGGCAATATCGACCTGCTCGCCACCAGTAAGGCACGAATCTCCGGCAGCTGCCGCCATCGGCGAAGAAGCGGTCACCGAATCCCTCGACCAAATATTTGCCCGACACTTCATCGCGGTTTCCCTTGCGCTTGGTGTTCGGGTTCGGGGTTTCATAAAGGCTCTCCGACCAGATTTGGCGAATGATGGAATCGCGTCCGCCGGAGACTGTGGTTTCGGGCCAGCCCGAGTAATAGTCCTCGAGATCCCAGATCAGGGTGCGGATGCTGTTGGCCGGAATGTAGAAGGACGCGGCGTCCGTTAGAATTTTCGCAATTTCTTGCAGTCGCGGATGATTCAGCGCTGCAGCGGGCACTGGGTTTTCACCCAGTGCGTCATCGAGATAAGCTCGAATGCGTCCCGGCGAAACCGGGTGGAGTGGCATTTCCGGAAGGTTGGATGGAGCCAGAGTCCGGCTTGTCCCGACCAGACCCCATGGGTTGGACTTGAGACGGCGTTGGGAAACGACCGGTTGCGTCCAGATGACGGGCTCCGCAGCGTGGCTTGCCCTCGCATCAATGAGCCCGTTTTTACCGCTGGCGAGAACGTCGGCTTGGGGGGCATCCGGTTCCAGGGAATATCCTTCGACTTTGGAGATCACCCAGGGTGCGAATCCGGTGGAAATGAGCGGATGCCATGGGCCAAGACCGGCTAGGGCGAAGCCAGGGCGCTCATCGGTCATGCGGGCTTCCGGCGAGTGTTTGCCGATCCACCACACGAAGGCTTCCAGCGTGTGTTCTCCGGATCCAGTTTCCACATGGTATTGGGAAAAAGCATAGTGCCACGGGGGCGAAACATCCGGGCCGCGGGCGATGATATGGCCATCGAGAGCGAGCCAGAAGAACTGATCACCGGAAACCTGAAAGCGAAGCGGGGATCCGTCTGACTCAAAGCCAAGGCGGAGCCTGCGGAATGCAGTTGACGTCGGTGGCGGCTTCGCGTCCCAAAGCCAGTCCACCGATTCGAGAGCATAACGGGCAGCGATGCCACCGGGCGAACGGTGAAGCGGTGCTACTGATTCACGCCGTGACTTTGGTACGGGGCCGACTGGATGGAAATCGAGGTGCAAGCGGAGATGATGGTGAG